>JAKSCW010000041.1 GCA_022360375.1 Balneolales bacterium | reverse complement strand
CTCAGGAGACAGATTTTTTTAGAGGAATAGCAGCTACATATGGTGATAGAATTGAGATTACAGGGTTCTACTCAAATCGCCCCAGAACTGCATCGGTGATCAATGGCGATACTACCAGTTTTCCTTCATCATCGGGTTTTCATCGCACGGAATCAGAAATAGCCAAACGAAATAATGTTAACCAACAAACGTATGGGGGGCGCTTCCGGTTTGATACAAGAACAGGCTATTGGGGGGTAAGTGGCTATTCAACACAATTCAGTTCTTTTATAGAAAAAGGAGCAGATTTAAGCGACTTATTTGATTTCCATGGGAGATCTAACTCTGTAATTGGAATAGACTATCGGGCGTTAATCGGGCAATCACTCATATTTGGTGAGTTAGCACGAAGCGAAAATAGTGCTGTTGGTGGTGTTGCCGGGATTCAAACATCCATTTCCGATAACGCTGATTTAGCACTTCTTTTTCGGAATTATGAGAAGGATTTTCAGTCCTTCCTTGGAGATGGTTTTGGGGAAAGATCCACCCCTGATAATGAAAGAGGGGTGTATTTTGGGGTTGCTCATCAACTGAATCATAAGTATCGGTTAAGCGGATATTTTGATCAATATGCCTTTGAAGCTCCGGTTTCCGGAACCACCCAACCAACGTATGGATATGATATACTAGGGCTGATTGAGGCTGAAGTGATCCAGGATTTAAACGCATATTTATTAATAAGGAGTGAGATAAAAGATGATGAGTATTTTGTTGTAAATGATGCCGGAAGAGAAGAATCACTTTTGGGAGAGAGAAAACGAATAAGTATTCGAATACAGACCGAATACCAGGTTTCTCGTAAAATTCGATTGAGATCAAGAGGCGAAGTAGTTTGGTATCAGGCTGCAGGTGAAGCACAACAAAAAGGTTATTTGATGTATCAGGATCTAAGAGTAATACCCAATTCAAAATTTCAATTTGATGCACGAATGACCCTTTTCGATACGGAGAGTTTTGATACCAGGGTCTATCAATTTGAGAATGATTTGCTCTATGTGCTTTCTAACGTTGCATTAAGTGAACAGGGGCAGAGGATGTACGTTGTAACAAAGTATGTGCCTGTGTATTGGCTCCAGCTTTGGTTTAAATATGGTGTTACACTGGTAGAAGATGCTCAAATAATAAGTTCCGGATTGAGCGAAATAAAAGGTAATACACGAAGCCAGATTGGAATACAAGTCAGGGTTTTATTGCGGTAATATTTTCGGATAAAAGCCCCTATATTCTCTTGAAATAACTCATACTACATGACTCTTGAAGGCTGGGCAGTCCTAGCGGTTATCATCACTTGCCTTGTTTTGCTCATTACAACTCATCTCTCGGTGGATTTGATTCTGCTGGCAGGGTTGGCATTTCTGATCATCTTTGGAATAGTTTCCCCTGAAGATGCTCTTGCGGGGTTTTCGAATGAAGGGGTGCTTACTGTAGCAGCTTTATATGTGGTTGCGGCAGGTTTGAAAGAGACTGGAGCTATCCATTTTATAACACAAAAAGTGATGGGAAACTCTGGAACAGTTCGTGGGGCTCAAGCCCGGATTATGACTCCGGTAATGGTTATGAGTGCATTCCTCAATAATACTCCAATTGTAGCTTCATTTATTCCTGCGTTAGAACACTGGAGCAAAAAAACACAAGTTCCTGTATCAAAAATCATGATTCCTCTTAGCTATGCAGCAATACTTGGAGGTACATGTACACTCATTGGAACCAGTACAAATCTGATTTTAAATGGTCTTTTGATTGAAGAGGCAACTACCAGGTCGCTTGGACTTTTCGAGCCGGCATTGATTGGTATTCCTTGTGCAATAGCTGGTTTTCTGTACCTTTTTATTTTTGGGGATAAACTACTTCCATCAAGAGGGGAAGCGTTCGAAAGCTTTAAAGACCCGAAGGAATATACCATTGAGATGATTGTTCCGGCAGGAAGTCCATTAATAGGAAAAACCATTCAGGATGCAGGACTGCGTCAGCTTCCTGGTTTATATCTGGTTGAAATTTATCGTGATGATCAAATCATTCCTGCGGTGGGTCCCAACCAAAAGCTGAGGAAAAAGGATCGGTTGATCTTTGCCGGGATTGTAGATTCTATTGTAGATTTGCAGAATATCCAAGGATTGAGCCCTGCGACGAACCAAGTTTTTAAATTGGATACACCAAAACGAAACAGGGTGTTAATTGAAGCAGTGGTATCAGGTTCGCATCCGATTAAAGGTAGAACCATAAAAGAAGGTGCATTTAGAAACCGATATAATGCGGTTGTGCTAGCAGTATCGAGAAGTGGGGAACGTGTTAAAGAAAAAATTGGAGATATTGTGCTTAAAACCGGAGATACACTTTTACTAGAAACAGGGGCCGGTTTTTTGAGGCGCTTTCGAAATTCGAATCATTTTTATTTAATTAGTCCTATTGAAGGGGCAAGCACAATTAATTATGACAGGTCTGGTGTCGCTTTTTTCATTTTGTTAGGTATGGTAATATTGGCTGGAGCTGGAATCCTTACGATGCTTCAGGCCGCACTACTTGCTTCAGGACTCATGTTAGTTACAAGAGCGATTCGATATTCGGTAAGTATTGAATCCATTGATTGGCGTGTACTCATTGCAATTGGTTCATCTTTGGGAATTGGTGCTGCATTAAAAAGTACGGGAGTGGCTGCCATATTAGCCACTGATATGCTAAGGTTTGCAAGTTCTAATCCAGTTTTAGCTTTAATAATTACTTATTTCATTACCTGGATTCTTACTGAATTAATCACAAACAATGCAGCTGCAGTACTTGTATTCCCAATTGCTCTTTCTATTGCTCAAAATTTAGGAGTCGACTTCATTCCTTTTGCTATTGTTATTATAATGGCTGCGTCTGCCAGTTTTTCTACCCCGGTAGGATACCAAACTAATCTCATGGTGTATGGCCCAGGTGGATACAAGTACACAGATTATATTAGAATAGGGCTCCCTCTTAATTTGATCGTAGCATTTATAACCATATCTTTAATACCAATTTTTTGGGACTTTTGAACCACCTGTTTAAATGATTGATTCCATTATTAGATTGGCTGTAGAAGCCGGAGATAAAATTCTCGAATTCTACAATGAGAATATTGAGGTAACTATAAAAGGCGACGAGTCACCACTTACAAAAGCAGACCTTGCAGCGCATCATCACATTCTGAATGGCTTAAGGAAAGTTACTCCGGAAATACCCATTATCTCTGAAGAATCAGGTATTCCTGAATATGAGACCCGTAAGAAATGGAATAAATTTTGGCTGGTAGATCCGCTTGACGGAACAAAAGAGTTCATTAAAAGAAATGGCGAATTCACTGTAAACATTGCTTTGATTGAGGGGGATGTTCCGGTTCTTGGAGTGGTTTATATTCCTGCTGCAGGAGTTACTTATTACGGACAAAAAGGACAGGGAGCATTCAAATTAAATGAAGATGGTAGCTCAACTCAATTGATCACTGAAGAATTTTCTAAGCCTGGATCAGCAAGAATTGTTGTGAGCCGTTCTCATGGAGACGACTCTACCAAAAAAAAATTGCAAAGTATCGGAGTAGAAGTTTCCGAGGAAGTTCCATCAGGCAGCTCCTTAAAGTTCTGTTTGGTGGCAGAAGGAAAAGCTGATATGTATCCACGTTTGGGACCGACTATGGAATGGGATACTGCTGCCGCAGATGCGGTCTACAGGTATTCAACCAAAAATGGAGAAAAGTATTCTCCACTGAAGTACAATAAAGAAAATCTTTTGAATCCTTATTTCATTATTGGAATCAACGAATATATTGACGCACAAGCATTGTAACATGACGGTACTAAAATCACATTCTCATTTAAAAGAATTAGAAGACGAAGGAATCTATGTAATGCGGGAGGTTGCTGCTCAATTTGAGCGACCGGTACTTCTGTTTTCCGGAGGAAAAGACTCTATTGTTATGTTCCACTTAGCATTGAAGGCATTCCATCCTGGAAAAGTGCCCTTCCCATTAATGCATGTTGATACCGGGCATAATTTTCATGAAACCATTGAATTTCGTGATAGTTTGGTTGAAAAATATGGGGTGGATTTGATTGTAGGAAGTGTACAAGAGTCTATCGATGAAGGCCGTGTGGAAGAAGAGACCGGCCCGGACGCCAGCCGGAATGCTTTGCAAACAGTTACATTGTTAGATACACTAAAGAAACATCAGGTTGATGCAGCTTTAGGTGGTGGTCGTCGTGATGAGGAGAAAGCACGTGCAAAAGAACGTTTTTTCTCGCATCGGGATATCTTTGGGCAATGGGATCCAAAAAACCAACGGCCCGAGCTTTGGAACTTATACAATGGCCGAAAGAAACCGGGTGAAAACTTCAGGGTATTCCCGTTAAGTAACTGGACGGAAATGGATGTATGGCAATACATTGCCCAGGAAAACATTGAAATCCCTTCTATTTATTTTGCTCATGAACGAAAGGTATTCAACCGCCGGGGAGTATGGTTAGCTGATACAGAGTTCATCAACAAAATGGATGATGAGGAAATTGTTACAAAGGTTGTGCGCTTCCGGACTATTGGAGATGCAACTTGCACCGGAGCGGTTTTATCGGATGCAGCAAATCTCGAAGATATTATTCAAGAAGTAGCTTCTGCTCGCGAAACAGAACGGGGTACTCGCCACGATGACAAAAGAAGCGAAACCGCTATGGAAGATCGTAAAAAGCAAGGTTATTTCTAAGCTAAGCTTAAAAGTTTTGAGTGATAAGTTTTGAGTTTTTTAGTGTAAGGACACTTTGGTAAATAGGTCATAACTGATAAAACTAACTAATCAGCGAATCATGAAAT
>JAKSCW010000247.1 GCA_022360375.1 Balneolales bacterium | reverse complement strand
TTCGGATCCAGAATTCTGATGGAATTTTCGAGTAATTCAGGAAGATCACGATTTAACTTCCAGCTTTTACCTTTGGGTACCATCCCAAAAACTGGAGGATCCATAATGATTCCGTGATATATGTCTCCCCGTCGAACGGATTTCCCGACAAACTTGCGGGCATCTTCCACAATCCAACGAATAGTAGAAATACCGTTAATTTCTGCATTTTCCTTTGCCCAGTTCACCACACTTTTGGAGGAATCAATGTGGGTAACCTTAGCCCCAAAACGATCGGCGATTAATGAAGCCGCCCCGGTATAGGCAAACAGGTTCAATACTTTTGGTTGAATGCCTTTGGCCGTCAATTCCTGGCATTTCTTCGCTATAAATTTCCAGTTTACTGCTTGTTCCGGGAAAATACCAAGGTGTTTAAAAGCTGTTTGTTTTAGCTTGAACCTGAATTCTTCACCCATTGCAGAATAAGGAATTTCAAACTCAGGAATTTCATTACTCCAATTTCCATTTTGGTGTTTTTTCTCTGTGAAAAAGAATCTGGCTTTATCCCAATCCTCCTGGCTAAGTTTCGGCTTAAAATCAGCAGAAGGTTCTGGTCTGTTTACAATAAGTTTCCCAAACCGCTCAAGTTTCCGGCCATTACCGGCATCAAGGAGTTCGTAGGATTTCCAGTCTTCTGGATAATGCATAACATTTTTTATTCCCTCAAAATAACACCTTTTTCCAGGAGCTTTAAGGGGCAGTTGTTTTTGAAAACATTTGAGGAATTGAAAGTACCCAAAACTCAAACTAATACGAAAATACGCTCGTCATAATTAAGCAACCGTTCGTTGATTTATATACAGAAGTGAAAACAATTAAAGAGGGGCTATGAAATCTATACGTAAACACACACAAAATGTACTGGTTGATACCTTGTCACTGTTATGTATGTTTATTCTCACCTTCACGGGGTTACTGATCCATTACAAATTGCCACCCGGAAGTAAAGGAGCATCAGTTTGGGGATTATCGCGCCATGAGTGGGGAGAATTTCATTTTTGGGTAGCAATGGTTTTAATCGCATTAATCACCGTGCATATTCTGCTTCACATTCCTTGGATTAAAGGAGTGATTT
>JAKSCW010000042.1 GCA_022360375.1 Balneolales bacterium | reverse complement strand
TTTAGTGGAAGCTTTAGAAACAACCGTCTACTTTTCAGATATCATTTCTGCCGGCGGAATGTATATGCGCCATAATTCGGCAGGTACTGATTTTGAGCAGTATGCTGCATTAAAAGCAGACTTTACCCCGATCGACAATATCCAGTTCTTCACCGAGTATGCATTTAATACATCTTCTGCATTTGCTTTTGAAGATGAAGAAGTGTTTGCCTTCTATGCGGGAACCAATTTCTATTATGGATCTTTTGGTGGGGTATTTGAGTTCAAAAATTACAATAACTTTTTACTCGGAAATGGTTTCAATGATCCCCCTTCCCTAATTAAAGAGCACACGTACCCGGTTTTAAATCGAAGTACACATGTTCTTCAAACGGCAGATGAAAAAGGAATCCAGGCCGAAATCTACTATAATTTTGAAGAGGGACATTCGATCGTTGCCAATTATACTTCCGCAACCAACGACTTGTTTAGACGATTCGATTACAGGGAGTATTTCCTGGAAGGGGTGTATCAGGCAAATTCAAAGCTCACGCTTAAATCTTTTTTTGATTATGCGAATGATGATTTCAAAAACGAAGAACATCGAATATCTGCCGGTTTTATTGTAGACAATACTTTCGATTTTTCATGGAATGTGATCCTCGACCTGCAGTATCAAACCTTTGAAAGGTCTACCGATACAAAGGATACTCAGAACTACTATTCATCCATTTCTGTGGCCTACCTTCCTGATATTGTTGTAAGCCTGATACTGGAAGCTACCACAGATCCGCAGCTCACAGATAACCCCACAACTTTTCCTGAAGAAGAATCAGATACCCGGTATTGGTTAGGCGGAAATGCATCCTATCAGTTTAATCAAAGTCATACGCTGGATGTATTCGCTGGAAAACGACGTGGTGGTCCGGCCTGTACCTCAGGAATTTGCTACGAGATCCTCGATTTTGAAGGAATTGAACTCAGATTTTCAACCCGATTTTAAACTATTCATCATGAGAGCGCTTTTACTTTCCATATTCACTTTATTTTTGGCATGCAGTTCCTCCTCCAATGGAGATGAAGAAGGACTTACTCCCGGAACCCCGGCACCAGACTTTACGCTAACTTCCTTAGCCGGAGAAACCTATACCCTTTCAGAATTGGAGGGAAAAGTAGTGTATATCTTTTTCTATGGAGCAGAGTGCCCCCATTGCAGAGCCAATGGCCCCGTCACGGAAACTGAGATCCATCAAACTTTTCGAAGTGATACCAATTTCGTGGCCCTGGGGTTGGATACCTGGAATCTTTCCACCAGCTCGAACCAGGCATTCCGTTCTGTTACAGGAATTACATACCCGCTTTTATTAAACGCGCGACAAACACTGGTAGATTTTTATGGGACCTCCAGCGCGTACGATCGTTCAGTCGTAATCAGTTCTGTAGGTAATATCGTATACCAGGGAACCGGATTCGTGAATACTGACTTCGAAACAGTCAAAAACAGAATCAGCCAAGAACTCGAAAACCTTTAGGCCATGTATAAGAACATTTCATTTATCCTATTACTTTTATCCGCATTTAGCCTTCAGGCTTACGCCCAGGTAAATGTTGGTGAAGAAGCCCCTGAATTTGAACTCATTGTTCTGGACTCTCAAGGTCAGGATACGGTCGTGCTTTCACAGCTGGAAGGTAAAGTGGTGTATATATTCTTTTATGGAGCTGGATGCCCGCACTGTATCTCTAACGGACCAGTAACTGAAACAGAGATTTACCAGCCACTTAAAGAAGACACAAACTTTGTTGCTTTAGGTTTAGACACCTGGAACCAGAATGAAAGTTCTAATAGATCGTTCCGAAATTCAACAGGTATTACCTATACACTTTTATTGAATGCGCAAACTACGTTGGTTAATTACTATGGAGGTTCAGGCTTTTACGATCGTTCCGTGGTAATTGATGCCGAAGGGAATGTTGCATACAAAGGAACTGGGTTTGTGAATACTGATTTTGAACAGGTTGTAGATGTAATTGAACAGGAACTTAGTACAATTACTACCTCCTCTGAACTTGCAGAGGAGAACCCAACACAAGTTTCTCTCTTTCAAAATTACCCTAACCCGTTCAACCCAAGCACTAACATTTCATTCGAACTAGATATTTCCTCTGAAGTAACTCTCAGCATTTATAATGTGTTAGGTGAGAAAGTCTCCAATTTGATAAATGGATTCCTACCTTCAGGTGCCCATTCCGTCACCTGGGATGCTTCTGCATTTCCCTCCGGTATCTACTTGTACCGACTTGAAACTGCCCAGGGAAGCTTTTCCAGAAAAATGTTGTTAGTTAAATAAAAAATTAGCCTTGACTAAATTTTTATTTAGAACGATCTTTAACCTGATCTTCTAAACAAATTTATTATGTCAAGATTCCTTTTTTCCATCCTGTTTCTTTTAGGACTTACAGGTACCGTCTCAGCAACAACTGTGTCTTCATTGTCAGGTATTGTCACCGATTCAGAAGGTAATCCGGTTGAAAATGTAACTGTTGGTATTCCATCTTTAGGATTTGGGTCGTACACCAATATAG
>JAKSCW010000043.1 GCA_022360375.1 Balneolales bacterium | reverse complement strand
TTTTTGCACACCCCGGGCTATGTGTATGCCTACGCTTTCGGCGAATTACTGGTATTGGCTTTGTACCAGGAATATACCGAGCGGCCTGATGGTTTTGCTGAGCGGTATTTTGAATTATTGAGTGCCGGAGGCTCAGAATGGCCCCATGATTTAGTAGCGAAAATGGGTTTGGATATTCGTGATCCCGAATTCTGGAAAAAGGGGCTCGCTTCTTTTGAACACATGATTGACGAAGCGGAATCGCTTAGTACTCAAATTCTGAACTAGTATAGCTCGTATGCTCCTGCTATATTCCGAAATTAAGTTAATTGGAACATGTCTCTAGACCGACAAGAAAAAGCTTTACGAGAATTCAAGCAGATTATGGCCGATCTGCTTCATTTACTTCGGACATCGACCAGAGTGGAACTCGCCTATATGTGTTGGGTAAACCATGCGCGGCAGCAGTTTGTGTGGGAAGCAAATAGCACCAACTTATCTAATGTAATGTTCCAGGACAGAGTGTCTTTTGAACATCATTTCCTGAACGATTACAAAGAGATTAACGAGCTAACCACACTTAAAATCGGAGAAGATGTTGCCAAAGGAAAACTGGGACATTATTTCAATGAAGTGCGTGCGAAACATATGTTGCTGGTTCCATTTATTAACAAAGGGGAAACGGTTGCAATTACCGTTCTGGAAGCCATTGACGAGATTACTATACGTCAAATCAACGACCAGCTTCATGCATACAATAATGCATTGGTGAATGTACTGGATACGTATTTAGAAATCGTAGACCTTCATGAACAGCAGAAAGAATGGGAAGAATATGAAGAGGCGCTGAACTCTCTGGATTATCGGCTTCATAGGGTAGAGTTACTTTCTAAAATGCTGGATGAAATTCAGTTGTTTCTTCCTAACGGAGGCGCATGCTTACTTGTTCCATGTAACGATAACTGGAATTTGGTACTCACTTCAAAATTCTCTAAAAAAGCACCGCTTATTGGCTTAAAAATGGAAGACAAAAGCGTTGCATTCGATGCTATTGAAAAAGGAACCGCTGTTTTCAATATGCATTTCAATAATAATCCAAAACTCATTTCAAGTGTAGAAAAGAGGGTTGATGGGGCCAGTTTTGCGGTACCTTTAATGATCCATGATCGTCGCCAGGCCGTGGTGGTTACCTATGATAATGATCCGTTATCGTATAAAGATTCTACAAAGCACAAAATTTCGAATTTGGTAAGAATCACTTCTTTAGCCATACAATCGGTGGTGAAGAAGGCTGGCATGGCTGAGGAATTATTTACTGAGAACTTTGGGGCAATAATGACCGAATTGTGGGAAGCTACGTTAGAAAGTGAGCTTCAAAAGATTCGGTCAGGGAAAGGCAAACATACCTGGTTTGGGTTGATCTCACCCAACGACCTTTCTACCATCCGCACCAAATTCAGGTTAGAAGAGCTCCAAAATATTCAGAAAGATTTTGTCCGGTTTCTAAACCCATCAAAGCACAAGCAAAACGGGTACATTGGTTTTAACTCAGACTATGTATATGCATTCATCATTCAGAGTGAGGATGAACAAGCGGTATCTGCGTGGATGGATAGCATTCGAACCAAACTTGCTCACGGCTTGAAATTGTCTAAAGGGGGCACACTCGACGTCTCTTTTAAAGCCGGTTTTACCAAACTGGATGTAAATGATTCCAATTCGTATCAGGTGCTTACCAAAGCAAAAAAAGCCCTAAGCGAAGTAGTAAAAAATGAGGAACTGGAACTCTTCGAGGCGTAAAGTATAGTATCTTTTTTCAATACTTCTGGCTGTCAAAAGTATCCAAAACCCACCGCAGAAACACTTTTCGGACATTCAATACCACGAATTCTGCACAATATTGAATGCTGTTACCTCACTTTTCAATGTCGGATTTTTTGATTCTTTTGCCGGCACAAAAGAATAACCAACAATTAGCATTGTGTCAGATGAAGAGGAAACCACCCGGGCTGAATCAGAAGGAACGTCAAAGTTAAATCGAAATAACTACCTTCTTCTTGAAAAAAAGAAAATTTGGAAGCTATTTTAACGGTATGGCTAATTGTTACCTGATAATAATCGATGGCCTTGGGGTAGGGGCCCAGGAAGATGCACATTTGTATGGTGACGAAGGTATGAACACACTCGGCAATGTTTCCTCAGAGACAGGAGTTCAGCTTCCGAATCTTGCTAAAATGGGAATTGGAAATATCTTTCCACTTGCTTCTGTTCCAATGGAAGAAAACCCAATCGCAGCGTATGGAAAAATGCGGGAGATTTCGAAAGGAAAAGACTCCACAACGGGTCATTGGGAAATAGCCGGAGTACAATTAGAAAAACCTTTCCCTACATATCCTGATGGTTTTCCAGAAGGCCTGATAAAGGCTTTTTGTGAGGGTATTGGCGTAAAAAAAGCTTTATGCAATCTCCCGTATTCCGGAACAGATGTGATTCGGGATTATGGTACTGATCATCTGGAAACAGGATATCCTATTGTATATACCTCTGCAGATAGTGTGTTTCAGGTGGCTACTCATGATGAGATAATCCCCGTTTCCAAGCTGTATGAATGGTGTGAATTTGCCAGAAAGCATATTTGTGTGGGCAAACATGAAGTAGGCCGGGTAATCGCAAGGCCGTTTACCGGAAAACCAGGTGCTTTTGTACGACTTACGGACCAGCGCCATGACTTTTCGGCTATTCCTCCGAAAGAAAATGTGGTTCAAAAGCTTTTTGATAAAGGAGTTCAAACCTACTCAATCGGGAAAATTGTCGATTTATTCGCAGAGAAAGGGTTTTCCAAATTCGAGCGTACTAAAAATAATGCAGAAGGAATACACACGTTGCTTAGAGTGATGGATGAAGTACAGGAAACCTTCGTTTTTGTGAATTTGATTGATACCGATCAGTTATTTGGCCATCGTCTCGATCCTATGGGTTTTGCGGGTAGCCTGAAAGAGTTTGATAATGCACTTCCATCCATTCTTGGAAAAATGGGAGAGGAAGATATACTCATCATCACTGGTGATCACGGGAACGACCCTTGTTCAACCTCTACCGATCATTCCCGGGAATTTGTTCCACTACTTATGTATCCGGCAGAGAGAGCGATTACTAAGAATTTAGAGACTCGCAGCACTTTTGCGGATGTTGCAGCATCTATTGCAACTTACTTTGGAATGAATGACCAGAATTTTGGGGTTTCATTCCTGAGATAATTGATGCTTTCGTGATTCTTTGAATACAAGGTATCAGTACGTTTGAGTAAAAAAACAGGGCCAGTGAATTTAGAACAACGTTTGCTCCGCTACTCAGAATTGCATCCTGATATTTTCATTCTTTCAACAAATACAGCTGAAGCAGAGCTTTACCTGAAAGAGAGGGGATGGATTGGGAACGGTCAATCTATCCGGAAAATGGAAAAACCAGGAGAAGGTAATATGAACCTGGTGCTAAGGGTGATCCTGGATGATGAGTCGAGTTTTATCCTGAAACAAGCCCGCCCCTGGGTTGAAAAATATCCACACCTGGAAGCTCCGCCTGAACGAATTTTGGTAGAGAAACACTACTACCAATCAATCTGTACAAATAAAAGAATGTGTATTCACTCCCCAAAGCTTCTCGGTTTTGATAGTGAATCCCTAATCATGAGTGTGCAGGATTTAGGGGAATCCAGGGACTTTACAAAAGTCTATAAATCTGCAGAAGGATTTACCAGGAACCAGATTCAGGCTTGTATTGATTATCTGAATGATCTTTCTGAATTGGAGAAAGCTTTTGATTTCCCTGAAAATATGGAGCTTAGAATATTAAACCATCAACATATTTTTTATCTCCCATTCATTGAAGAAAATGGATTTGATCTGGATTCTGTACATCCAGGGTTACAAGAGCTCTCCCGGGTGATAAAAGGTGACAAAGAAGTAAAGGAAATTGTAGAGAAACTTGGTAACGTATATCTTACTAAGGGCACCCAACTTTTGCATGGTGATTTTTACCCCGGAAGCATTTTAAATACAAAAGACGGCGTAAAAGTAATTGATCCCGAATTTGGATTTATTGGTCCTGCAGAATGGGATATCGCTATTTTTATAGCTCATTTATACATGGCAGATACGAATGCCGGAGAAATAAGAGAAGCATATTACCATTACCGAAAATCTGCGGATTTTGATGATGACCGGTTTGCAGGCTTTGTTGGAACTGAAATTATCCGCAGAATCATTGGTTTGGCCCAGCTCCCGTTGAGTCTTACCTTAGTGCAGAAAAAAGAATTACTGGAAAAAGCGGTTCAATGGATTAAATATGGTTACGCGGATTAAGCTATTAGCTTTGATGTTACTATTCACAAACCTGTATGGGTGCAATTCCAAACCAAATAAGGAATTGCTGAGTTTGTCGGAGCAGTTTCTTTTAGAAGTAAAAAGGGATAATCCGACCACGGAGATTGAAATGGAGTTTGCCTCACTATCAGCAGAAGAGTTAGAAATGGGGCTGGTAGACGATAACTCGAAGAAGGTGTTTTGGTTGAATCTTTATAACGCATATTTCCAACGGCTGGGAAAATCTGATTCTACTATAGATTTGAGTATTTTCAAGGAACCAATTATTTCCATTGCCGATACCATGATTTCTTTTGACGATCTGGAACATGGGATTCTGAGGGCTAAATCAGGCTATAGCTTTGAGAAATTGGCCGTCTCTGAGGTAGATTATCGCATCCATTTTGCACTAAATTGTGGAGCGAAGAGCTGTCCCCCCATCGCTTTTTACAACTATAAGGAGCTGGATTCCCAATTGGAGAATGCCACAAAGCTATTCCTTATTCAAACTTCGACCCTCAATTCAGAAAACAAAGTTATCAATGTTTCGGAAGTAATGGATTGGTTTTTAGAGGATTTTGGGGGAACTCATGAATCACTGCTTACAATAGTGGGAAGTTATCTGGATCAGGATTTAACCGGATACACCGTACAATTTGATCCCTGGGATTGGACCGCTCAATTTGCAAACTTCGCAGATTAATTAGGGTATACCAATCTTTATATTTTTGAAAATATTATGAAATCAAATTCGTATATTTGAAAGATTTTATATTTAGGTGTGCAGTTGCCT
>JAKSCW010000517.1 GCA_022360375.1 Balneolales bacterium | reverse complement strand
GGGCGAGGCGTCGGTCGCGACGTCAAAATCCTTCGAGTCGACGCCAAGCAGCTTGTCGCGCACGCAGCCGCGGACGAAGTAGGCGACGTGGCCGTTCTCGCGCAAGACATCGACGATCTCGCGCCCTAGCTTCTCTTCAGGCTTCATCTTTCGTGCGGCCGGGCAGTCCCGCGGGGTTCTCGTGCACGCGCTCGCGACGGCCGTGCTTCATGGCGGCGGCGAGGCCGACTGCGCCTTCTCCGAAGCGGTCGCGCAGCTTGTCGGCAGCGCTGAGTGCACGGCCCCATTTGCGGCGTTCGTCTGCTTCGAGCAAACCTAGCTGGCCTTCGGGGTCGGTGAGTGCGCCGGCCTGGACGCCAAGCAGCCGGACCGCACGATTGACCTGCCAGTTCTGCGCGAACAGTTCTCGCACGGTCTCGAGGATAACCTTGTCGAGCTGCGTCGCCTCGTCGAGCGTCTTGGCGCGCGTGATCGTCGAGAAGTCGGAGTAGCGCAGCTTGAGTTGAATCGTGCGCGACCACAGATGCTGCTCGCGCAGCCGCCGCGAGACGAGCTGGACGAGTTTGGCGAGCGTGGCGTCGATCAGCTGGCGGTCGACGGTATCTTTCCCGAAAGTCGTCTCGTGGCTGATGGACTTGGGCTGATCGTGGTCGCCGATGTCGCTCTCGAACCAGCCGCCGGCGTCCTCGCCGCGCGCTTTGCCGGTGAGCGCCAAGCCCCATTTGCCGAAGCGTTGCGCGAGGAACTGCGAGTCGAGCGCCTGCAGCTGACCGATGGTGTGGACGCCCATGTCGCGCAGCTTGGACTGCATGACCTTGCCCACGCCCGGGATCTTTTTGATGTCGAGCGGCGAGAGAAACGCTGCTTCGCAACCCGGCGCAACCCAAAGAACGCCGTTCGGCTTGGCAAGATCCGAGCCGATCTTCGCGAGCAGCCGCGAGACGCCGATGCCGATCGAGCAAGGCAGGGCCGTCTCCTCGCGGACCGCCTCGTGCAGCTTGTGCGCGGCCGCCAGCGGCTTGCCCATCAGGCGATCGGAGCCGGTCATATCCAAGAAGGCCTCGTCGATCGAAACCTGCTCGACCTTCGGCGAAAAGCCGCGCAGAACCTTGTGAACGCGCTTCGAGTACTCGCTATAGAGGCGCGGATTGCCTTCTAGAAAGATCGCTTGC
>JAKSCW010000484.1 GCA_022360375.1 Balneolales bacterium | reverse complement strand
TGGTAGCGATCCTGGGAGATGAGTACTTCAAGTATAAGTCAAATTATCACTGACGGAAACTGCCTTAATCCTGATAAATCTTTACCCAAAAAAGAGTTGACAGAATACTTTCAAAAGGAAATACATGAGGCATTGGGTGAACTAAAATCCACTACCCATTAACCTGGTCCCTTCTCCCTACCAGGTCCATTCGTAAAACATTTTCTTTTTTTGTACCCAATGCGGTTCTTCGTTCATATATCTCAACCGCATGTGAACCATCCACCAATATTTTTCTAAATAAATTCTGGAAGGATTAATGTATTCCGTAATCCCGGTTTTTACCGATTCTTTACCATCTCTGGTTAAAATAAATTTTGAAATAAATCGCTGGTAAAACGGGCCGTTATCAATGAGTTTGTTCTGTACTACTCTCACTTTTGAACGATCACCGATCAAATTGATCTCTCGTTCTGACTTGAGCCCTAACCGGTTCTTTTTAGTTCTGGACATCGATTCCAAAGAAAGATTTTCCTTCATTTTGGAAGTGGCACGATCAAATAACCAGGCTTCCTGCTGGAACCCCTTCTTTTGATTCATCATATAATACACCAGGGTTTCCTTTTCGAAATGAACACGCCCCCAATACCAATCTTCAAAGCTATCCTTCATAGGCTCAAAGCCGAGATTATGATCGTGGTATCCATTGCCACTAAACCCAATATGATAGGAATCTGACTTGCCTTTGAGTTTCAGCGAACCAACTACCTTGGCATGAGGGTGAATCAGGTTCCATAAATGCTTTTCCTGGCGGTCTTTTTTCCTTCCAACAAACATCTGTTCGCTGTTCAATCCTATAAACTTCAACTTCCCGAACAAAGAATGGCCTGAAGGAAGCGCTTGGTTGATGAGTAAATCGTACTCAACGTCCCAGGTTTTTACATTCCGCTGAAAGCTGTTTCCCCCTATTGAACAATTAAAATTTTCTTCGTCCCATATAAATTTTGAGTGTTCGAATTCGAGAAAACTATAGTATTCGGCGTTCAATTTGTTATAGACAGAAACACTAATGGCCGGGTAATAACCAGGATTTTTTCCCAGTTTTTCCCGGATATATTTCGTTGAGAAAGGATTTCCATGGTAGAAAATGATAACCAGTGCCCACTGTTCATCTAAGGATATAGCATCAAAATACCACCACTGATACCCGCCAGCCGGTTTTTCGTCATATAATGATTCGTCTCTAAGTAGTGTGGAAATGTTCATTCATAAATTTTGTTAAGCCAGTGACCCAAAACGGGTCGTTCCTTACATTTCGTTCAGAATGATCTATATACTTTTTTTTGCCGTCTTTTTTTTAAGCTTAACAAGTTTGGTGTTACTCCGAAACCTGTTTGAGTTCAAAGGACTGGCTGAAAATACTTCTTCTTTCGCTGGAAATCCTCCTCTTGTTAGCATTTGTATCCCCGCAAGAAATGAAGAAGCCGTTATCAATCGATCGGTTGCTTCCGCCCTTCTTCAAACATACCCAAACGTTGAGGTTTTGGTTCTTAATGATAATTCTACCGACCAAACCGGAGAAATCCTGGAAACTCTTTCGCAAACACACTCCCGCCTGAAAATTCTGCATGGGGAACCAAAACCGGACGACTGGTTAGGAAAACCCTGGGCTTGCCACCAGCTTTCAAAAGTGGCAAACGGCGAATTATTGGTTTTTATGGATGCCGATGTATGGCTTGAACCTGAGGTAATCGCTAAAGCGGTTTCCGGGACTTGCAATGTGGATGCATTGACGGTTTGGCCTCAACAAAAACTTGGATCATTCTGGGAGAAACTGGTAGTTCCCAATATTTATTTTTCTTTGCTGACACTACTCCCATCGGTATATGTTGAACGAGCTCCCCGCTGGATGCCGCGGTTCCTGGGCAGGTTTTTGAACACTAAATTCGTAGCAGCCTGCGGCCAGTTTTTTGTTTTCAAACGAGAAGCATATGAAAGAATTAACGGGCATTTTGGAGTAAAACAACACGTAGTGGAAGACATGGGGTTAGCACGTAACCTTAAGAATTCAGGGTTTACGCTAAGGATGATGCATGGAATTGATACGGTGTATTGCCGCATGTATACCTCGGGTTCTGAAACCTGGAAAGGATTTGAGAAAAACTTCATGGCTGGTTTCGGCAACGTCTTCGAATTCATTTTTATGGGAATTCTGCACTTTCTGGTTTTTCTTTTACCGTTAATCAGCCTTCTCATTGGCATTCAAACCAATGATTCGCAACTGGTATTGTTTTCATTAATCGCGGTGGCACTAATAGTTATTCAGCGATTTATACTATCTGTTTGGTTTAAATGGAACCCGGTATTTTCTGTGCTGCACTTTGCCTCTGTGACATGGTATCAATTACTGGCTTTAAAAAGCCTTTATAACCGGATTTTTGGAATAAAAGCCACCTGGAAAGGACGTAAGGTTTAAGCTAAAAATCTTCATTTTCCCTGTTTCTTTTAATTGCGCCATTAAACATATTTCAGTTAATGGAATTGTTGATTCACAAATATTTGCGATACCTCAAAATTGAGCGAAACGCTTCTCAACACACCATTATGTCCTACCAGAATGATCTCACTTCGTTTCTTTCTTTTTGTGCAGATCAATTACAGCTTGCAACCAATAAAGTGGACGTGAACAGTATAACCCGGTTGCTTATTCGACTTTGGCTTGGCGAATTATCGGATGCAAATTATGCAAAAAGCTCTATATCAAGAAAAGTAGCTGCTCTCCGCTCATTTTTTAAATATTCCTTTAAACGGGGATATGTGTCCAAAAATCCTGCTCA
The DNA here is from genome assembly GCA_022360375.1 of Balneolales bacterium. Lineage (GTDB taxonomy): Bacteria > Bacteroidota > Rhodothermia > Balneolales > Balneolaceae > HXMU1420-13. The sequence goes on along the minus strand of JAKSCW010000484.1, from coordinate 350 downwards.
TTTATTGGTAATTCCCAAAAAAGAAAAAACTCTTCCGAAAACAGTTACTTCAGAAGATCTTACCAGAATGCTCGAAGGTGTGGACATCGAAACACCACAGGGTTTGCAAGACCGTGCAATTCTGGAGGTATTTTACGGTACAGGAATCCGGGTAAGCGAGCTTGTAGGGTTAAACGTATCAGACCTGGATTTGAAAAGAAAACAGATCACGGTTCAGGGAAAAGGAAACAAAGAACGCATCATACCCCTGGGGAATGCCGCGATGTCTATTCTGAGTGATTTTATAAAAATAAGAACCGGGCTATATGGATCTAAAACAGATGAAGATGCCCGGAAAGCACTTTTTCTTG
>JAKSCW010000150.1 GCA_022360375.1 Balneolales bacterium | reverse complement strand
TTTATTTATAAGAAAAAACTCCACTTTAGCCCTTAAGGAAAATTTGGCTTTGTTCGATAACCAAATTACTGCAACTATAAAATCAGAAACACTTCTAGCATGAACAAGATAATGAACTCAAGAGTACTTTTTTTATTTGGAATACTTGCTTTTACGCTTGGTCAGGTAAAAGCAGAAGAGCATATGACAGGCAAAATGTTTGTTAGCGAATTGGATACTGTATTTACAATGGTTGATGTAATGCCTGAAATCAAAGGCGGACTTAAAGAGTTTTATAAACAGATTAAATACCCCAATCAGGCACAAAGAGAAAGAATAGAGGGTAGAGTCTTTATAAAATTTATCGTCGATGAAAACGGGGATGTGAAAAACCCGGAAATACTTAAGGATATAGGTGGCGGATGTGGTGAAGCCGCCATTGAAGGAATTCAGAAAGTCAAATTTACACCGGGAAGAAATGCGGGCCAACCTGTAAGTGTGTATTACACATTACCGGTAACCTTTAGGCTCGAGAATTAAATGATTTGATGATAACCCTATATAGTTAGATAAGAGCGGTATTCTGAATGGGTGCCGCTCTTTTTCTTTTTAGGTACGCGTTTAAGCTTTTCTGCTCTTGTTCCGATAAAATAAAAACCATAAAAAGGTTTTAAGGGGATTTCCATTGTAAACCTGTGGCTTTAATTACAATAAACTGAAAGAGAGAGAATATGAAACGTACAGTGAAGTGCTTTACAGGGCTACTAGTAATGAGTGTATGTATTCTATGTCATAATACTGCACAAGGTCAAATGCTAAACAAACTCACCTATGGCTCACACGGCGAAATACATTTCAACGACGAGGTTCAACATCAAAATGGACCTGACGGTGTTGGTGAATTTGATTTTCATAAGCTGGCTTTTTTTGCAAATTATGCAATTGATAAGCATTGGAGTATTACTTCAAAAGTAAAAGTGGAACATGCCCTTGATAGCAAATATAATTGGGGGGATATGTGGCTGGATAATCTATATCTGAAGTACAAGCATAATGAGAAAATTGCTGTTCAGGTTGGGATGATCTCAGTTCCACTTACCGGAGGGAAATCGAAAGTATATGGTACTGTTGAACTTTCACCCGTAGAAAAATACCTGGCATATAGCTGGCGGGAAGCCGGAGTTGCCATTTCAGGTAAGTTTGATAGTAAACTGAGTTACAAAGCAACACTTACTACAGGATTAAACCCGGCAGAACTACAAGGTAAGTCCGGAATATTTGGAGCAAGGAACTATGGGTTCTTTTCTTCAACAAGTAATGCGGCAGCCGGGTTTCAATTAAAGTATGCCCCCCTTTCAAATGTTTATGTCGGGTCCTCATTTTTATATTCGGGTTTGGAAAATAGTTCAGATTATGAGGGTGATCTTTCAGGGGCAAGTTATAGAGTTTCAGAAGTATTTTTTTCCTACAAATATGAAAAGTTTGGAATTCGCACCGTAGGTGTATACAGTACAGTTGCCGAATCGGATAAAATTAATGAGGCATTCCACAACAAAATAGGTTCGGTGCAGGCCGGTGGTTTAGTTGAGTTTTCGTATGATTTCTCCAAAATTCTCAATATTAAGGATTCAGAGCGCCATTTTACCGCATTTCTACGCGGTGAGATGTACGATACGCACTTTAAGACAAATGGTATCACCGACGATAAAAAGCACGAGCATATTGACTATTCGCTGGGGTTAGTATACAAGCCGTTTGCATTTTTGGAGTTAAAAACAGACTACCAAATAACCAGAATAGATGGTCATGCCAATAACCAGGTTTTGAATATGTCGCTAGGATATAATTTTTAAATCAGGTGCATGGTTCAATTGATGAGCTGAGCCACCTGTACAGATATAATTGCTACGAATTATTGTGCATTAGTACTTAAGTGGATACAGAATAACCCTAAAAATGAATAAATGATTATGAGGACACGCTGGGCAAAACTAAGTATCGGCAAAAAGGTAACCACTATCTGCTTAACGTTAACTGTTCTTGGATTAGGCATTATGTTGGAACTTTTATACAACGTGTATAAAGATTCGTACAAAAGTAATACCCTGGCTGGTTTAGAAGTGATCGGTAAATCAAGCTCTGATCAATTCTCAAACTGGGTTAACGTGATCGTTGATGATGTGAAGTTCTTATCGACCCTGGAAGGTGTGCAGGAAATGGATATAACTACACTTGAGGGCTATATAGCGAATTTGGTTACACATAATAGTACTTACGATAGTTTCTATTTTTTAGATGAAACTGGAAATGGGATTATAGGAGCTGTTGAAAAAAATGGTTCTTTGTCTTCTCTTTCCAGGGAAGAATCAGCGCATTTTAGTTCAGCAGAACGGCGTTATTTTGAAGAAGCGTTATCGGGGAATGACTATATCTCCGAGCCATATAAATCGAGTACTACCGGGCAAATTGTTACAACGATTGTTTCTCCGGTATTCAAAAACGGCGAAGTTGTAGGAGTAGTTAGAGGTTCAATTGCTCTGAATTCTGTTATTGAAAAAGTAAAAAATGTTATAGAAGATGATTTTACCGAGATTTATACCATAGATGGTGAGGGGAAACCCATTACCACCGCTGCTTCCATAACTAGTAGTACACGTGAGCTTTCTACAGAAGCAGCTGAAGCTATTCGTGATGGGATCTCCGGTTCTGCAGTGTATAAAAATGCTTCAGGAGAAGAGGTATTCGGAAGTTATTCATACCTGTCTAAACTGAACTGGGGAATCGTTATTGAATCCAGATATGACGAGAAAATAGCCAGTGTCCATTCAGTATTTTACACATTCCTGGCGTTTACTGTTGCTGTTCTGATTGTATACGGGGTTACCATAGTATTTGTATTTCGCAAAGTATTAGTGAAGCCCTTAGAGGAAGTGGTAGAATCTATCGATTCAGCAAGCATACAAATTAACTCTGCATCTACGGAGGTTTCTACTTCCAGCCAAAATCTTGCACATGGATCTTCGCAACAGGCCGCAAGGCTTCAGGAAACTACATCTTCTTTGGAGGAAATGGCTTCCCAGATAAAGCAAACCGATGAGAATACCACCACGGCCGAACAGGCAATGGATGAAGCAAAAGAATTGGTTGCACAGCTTGGAGCAGCATTAAATGAAATGAATGATGCCATGGAGGAAATAAAAAATAGCTCTCTGGAAACATCCAAAATCATTAAAACCATTGATGATATTGCCTTCCAAACCAATTTGCTGGCATTGAACGCAGCTGTTGAAGCTGCCCGTGCCGGAGAAGCAGGGAAAGGATTTGCCGTAGTTGCAGAAGAAGTTCGAAATCTTGCTCAAAGGAGTGCTGAAGCAGCAAGAAACACGTCGGAACTAATTACTAAGTCACAAAGCAGTGCCGAACGAGGAGCAAGTATTGCTGAGACAGCAGCCGGAAATTTTGGTAAAATAACTGATAATAATACCCGGGTTGATATTCTAGTTAAAGAGATTTCTGAAGCTTCTAAAGAACAATCGGTAGGGATTGAGCAACTTAATTCTGTAATGGGCGATATGGACAGCTCTGTACAGGAAAGTGCATCAAGTTCAGAAGAACTTGCTAGTGCCGCTGAGGAAATGTCTGCCCAGGCCGATGAAATGCAAACCATTATCAGGTCAATCAAAACTCTGATTAATGGTAATCAAGTGAGCAATGAGAGTTATTCAGATAGGTATTCCCAATCAAACGAAGATACACACTCCAACATTTTTGTGAATGATTCGGGAAATGTTGGCCAGGGCATTTATGAGCAACCATCTGATCAACAGATCCGAAATTTGAATATGGCGTTCGAGCAAGATGAAGAATTCAAATTGAAGGGATTCTAAAACAGGAATGCTTTTATAAAAATAAAAAAGGGGCGTAATGTTAATAAGCCCTTTTTTTGTTAATAACTAGCTGGTTTTCTTATAAAAAAGGTGGAAAATGTTTTGTTTCGATATAT
>JAKSCW010000052.1 GCA_022360375.1 Balneolales bacterium | reverse complement strand
AGTTTTGTAAAAGAGGGAAATACTTTAGGGATTACCCTGATTAAATCGCTGTTAAACCAGGTGGATGCTGATGTGGAGTTTAAAACTAATGAAGGATTTGAGATGGTGTGTAGCCTTCCTTACCAAAAAATTGGATCTCATAGTTCTATAAAGAAAATTGCGTAGTTACAAACTACTGTCACATTTACTCTCTTTTACCCGATCTTTAATCTCCGGAATATTCATATTTATTTATTGCTAAATGATCTGGCTTTTAATATGTTCGTGTACGTTAACGAATAGATTTTACTATAGATTAAAAAGAAGCAAATCATTCGTTCCGCCAGCCACCAACAACCATCTAAAAGCCCCGGTCAGTGATGTTTAAGCAAACCGTTACCAAACTTCCAGTTCACTTTTTCATAGGTTTTATTTTTGTACACTTCTTTTTTGGGGGGTGTACTTCAGAACCTGAATATCTGCGTTGGCAGGCAGCTGCTGAAGAAATTGCAGATGCGATACCGGAACCTCAGATCCCGGATCGAAGAATCAATTTGGCTGAGTTCTCCGGCCAGATCCCGGATGAGGAAGGTAGCTATGATTTCCAAAACGATATTCAGCAGGCTATCGATGAACTGGCAGAACAAGGTGGTGGTACGTTATTCTTTCCCCATACGCAAAGTAAAGATGCATGGGTTAAACAAATTTTGACGTATCGGATAAGAGGGCCAATACATTTAAGGAGCAATATTGAACTTAGCTTCGATCCGAGTATTCGCCTGTACTTTGAATTTGATCCAGAGTCGTACATGGTAGATTCTCATGGTGGTTCCGGTACACTTCGCAGATACGAGGGAACCACTATTTTTTCATTTTCGCCATTGATCTACGCATTCAACGAAAAAAATATCAGCATACGTTTTGATGGTGGAACCGGGGCAATGCCTGTTATTGATGGGGATGGTATGCGCTGGCAACGTTGGGCAGTAGAACAAGATGGAAAGAGAATAGAACAGGGATTAGAGCCTTCCTATATCGCGGTTCGGGAAATCAATCATCAGGATACCCCACTTAACGAGCGTTATTTTCTGGATGTGGAACTGGATGTATTCCGGCCGGAATTGATAATGTTTTTTATGTGCGAAAACATCATGATTGATGGAGTGCAGCTGGTTAATTCACCATTCTGGATGGTACACCCTGTATTCTCGGAGAATATGATATTCCGGAATATGATTTTTGATGGACAGGTGATGAATAATGATGCATTCGACCCTGAGTCGTCACGGAATGTTTTAATCGAAAACATTCAGTTCAACAACCATGACGATAATTTAGCGGTTAAATCGGGAAGGGATGTGGAAGGCAGAAACGGGGTAAACATTGAAGGAACATTCCTGGAAGGAATGGAGCATTTCCGCATTAATGAAAACCGTTTGGGTGGGCCTACCGAGAATGTGGTACTTCGAAATTCGACATTCAAAGGACACCATGCAATTGCAATAGGAAGCGAAATGTCGGGGGGTGCAAGAAACATCTATGCGTATGACAATCACTCACCCATCGAAGTAGAAACAGGACTGTATCTGAAGAGCAGCCGGCAACGGGGAGGATTGATTGAGGATGTTTATTTTTTTAACAATACCTTTAATTCTGTTAACGGAATAGTGGGGCTTTTACCTAACTACGATGGAGATACAACCAGCCCACATGTACCCACTTTTCGAAATATTTACGTGAGTAATGTTACTGCTCAATATGGGAAGTACGGGGTAAGAATTCTGGGATGGGCCGAACAACCTATAAAAAACATTTCGATTACCAATGCAACCGTTGAAAATGTCTCAACCGCAGAACGGGAACTCATGATATTCAATGCGGAAAATGTTCAATTGGAAAATGTACGCCTTGGTGCTACTGTAATTGGGAAACGAAACATAAGCACCGTGGATAGCAGCGCCACTCCGCCAAGGTTTATGTAGTAACAGACAGTAGCTGTTTGGGTATTTTGGCAGATGAGGGGACAATTTCGGTACCTGGCATGTGAATGGGTATCGTTTTGCGAGGAAGAATTATTTGTAGCGAATCCATATTTGTCATCTTCAGAAAATACTCTAAAGAATTCGTATCTTCCCGACCCTTCAAAATCCTAAAATTATCAGAGTCCATGAGCGTAGATTTTAAAAAGACTAGACTAGTATTCGAAACCGGGGCGGGCACAGCATATCTTTACAGCCTACAGAAATTGAAAGAGATGGGATATGGAAATATTGATAAACTTCCATTTTCTATTAAAATACTGTTAGAGGCCGTCCTTAGAGAGTTTGACGATTACGTAGTTACCCAGCAAGATATTGAAGCTCTTGCCAATTATGATGCAAAGAATCCACAAGGTGAAATTCCTTTCAAACCTTCCCGGGTAGTACTTCAGGATTTCACAGGTGTACCTGCCGTGGTTGATTTAGCAGCGCTCCGTTCTGCTATGCAGCGGATGGGTGGAAATGCTACAGACATAAACCCACAGGTTCCCGTGGATTTAGTGATTGATCATTCGGTACAGGTGGACATGTTTGGAACCGATGCAGCGCTGTTCTTTAATGTGGAAAAAGAGATGGAGCGGAACAACGAGCGTTACCAGTTTCTGAAATGGGGGAAAGAAGCGTTCGATAATTTCCGTGTGGTTCCTCCCGGACGTGGAATTGTACACCAGGTGAATCTCGAATACCTGGCCCGTGGGGTATTCACCAGAACGGAAGAAGATGGTTCCACCACCGCTTACCCTGATACTTTAGTGGGAACCGATTCGCACACCACTATGATTAACGGACTTGGGATTTTGGGTTGGGGTGTAGGTGGAATTGAGGCGGAAGCCGCTATGCTGGGCCAGCCCATTTCTATGTTGGTTCCTGAAGTAGTTGGCATGAAACTAACCGGGGCGTTACGTGAAGGTGTTACTGCAACGGACTTAACACTTACCGTAACTCAAATGCTTCGCCAGCATAATGTGGTTGGTAAGTTCGTGGAGTTTTATGGGGATGGAATCAGCAATATGAGCCTGCCTGATCGTGCAACCATTGCAAATATGGCACCGGAGTACGGAGCAACTATGGGTTTTTTCCCAATCGATGCAGAATCTCTGCGTTATATGACCCGAACCGGCCGTTCTGAAGAGTTAGTGAAGCTGGTTGAAAATTATACCAAAGCCCAGGGATTGTTCAGAACTGATAATACTCCGGATCCTGAATTTACTTCAACCCTGCATTTAGATTTGAACACGGTTGAAACGTCGCTCGCCGGCCCCAAACTTCCACACGATCGCATTGTGTTGAGGAACATGAAAAAGACATTCGAATCCTCGTTAACCAGTAGCGATCCAACCATGGGATTCAGCTTAGCGGAAAACCAACTGGGCAATAAAGGGGTATACAAAAACGGACAGGAAATTGAGATGAAGCATGGTGATGTGGTTATTGCAGCTATCACATCCTGTACGAACACTTCTAACCCCAGCGTGATGCTGGGTGCCGGCATTGTTGCAAAGAAAGCAGTAGAAAAAGGGCTGAAAGTACCTGCTTACGTGAAAACTTCTTTAGCTCCCGGGTCTCGTGTGGTAACGGAGTATTTAAAAGAAGCCGGATTGACGGAATATATGGATGCACTTGGTTTCAACTTAGTGGGCTACGGATGTACCACGTGTATTGGAAACTCAGGGCCATTACCGGTACCTGTAGAAACGGCAATCCGGGAAGGAGACTTGATTGCTGCGGGAGTTCTTTCCGGGAACCGGAACTTTGAAGGCCGGATTCATCCATGGGTGAAAGCAAATTTCCTGGCTTCTCCCCCGTTGGTGGTAGCCTATGCTTTAGCAGGAACAGTGGATATCGATCTTTCTACAGATCCATTGGGACAGGATAAGGCCGGAAACGATGTATATCTGAAGGATATCTGGCCAACAACAGAAGAGATTGCAGCTGAACTGGATAATGCAATTCGTCCGGATTTATTTGAAGAAATGTACAGCGACATTTTTGATTCCCCTGCCTGGGAAGAAATCCCGGTTACGGGTGGAGATTTGTTTGAATGGGACGAAAAATCGACGTACATCCAGGAACCGCCTTTCTTCATGAATATGGACCAGGAGGCAAGCGAGATCAAGCCAATTACCGGAGCCAGAACCTTAGTGAAAGTAGGCGATTCCATCACTACCGATCATATTTCCCCTGCGGGTAATATTAAGGAAGATGCACCAGCAGGTTTATTCCTGAAAGCAAATGGAGTAGAAAGAAAGGATTTCAATTCCTATGGTTCCCGCCGTGGCAACGATCGGATTATGACACGGGGAACTTTTGCGAATGTTCGTTTTAAGAATCAACTTGCTCCGGGTACCGAAGGAGGGTTTACTAAATACCATCCAACAGGAGAAGTGATGACTATTTTTGATGCTTCGCTGAAGTACAAAGAGAATGGAACCCCGCTGGTGGCTCTTGCCGGAAAGCAGTATGGCACAGGTTCATCCCGTGACTGGGCAGCGAAGGGAACGAATTTACTGGGCGTAAAAAGCGTAATTGCGGTTTCTTACGAGCGTATTCACCGATCGAACCTGATTCAGATGGGAGTACTTCCACTTCAGTTTAAAGAGGGAGACAGCGCCGATGCACTGGGATTAGATGGTTCAGAAACGTTTGATATTCATGTTGACGATACCGTGAAAGCACGTGAAGAGATCAAAGTTACAGCTACGAAAACGGATGGAACGGTTATTGAATTTATGACCAAATGCCGTATCGATACCCCGGTGGAAGTAGATTACTATCGCAATGGCGGAATCCTGCATACCGTATTGCTTGATTACCTGAAAAAGGGTAAAAATTAAGTTTGGATAAAAATCCCCGGTAACTCGCCGGGGATTTTTTGTTTTAGCAAAAATCTTCGTTTTTTAGTGCTCCCAATTCTGTTTTTAAGAGAAGGTTTCTGATGGCGGAAAATTACAAACACATGCAATTGTTACTCCATGCGATAGAAGGCATTAACAGAACCATGGAGTTGAAGGCGCTTCTGTTGAAGTGTATGAATTCAGCTGCACAGGTAATGGAAGCCGAGGCCAGCTCGCTCATGCTGGTGGATGAAGTTTCGGGGGAATTGCACGTGAGTGTGCCCACCGGGCCAATTAAAGACAAGATTACAGGGATGAGTATCCCCAGGGACGAAGGTATTGCCGGCTGGGTATTGAAGAATAAAAAACCCTACCTCTCTAATTCCCTGAAAGATGATGATGTTTTTTGGGGAGATTTAAGTACCGAATTTGAAAGTAGGAATATGATTTGTGTTCCACTTATAAGCTCAGAGTTAGAGGCTATTGGGGTTATCCAGGTGCTGAACAAAAAGAACGGAAAAGATTTTAAGGAATCAGAAATTCCTGTATTTGAATCATTAGCGGGGCATGCAGCGCTTTCCATCGAAAAAGTGAAAGAAGTAGATGAATTGAAGAAGCGGGTAGAAGAGAAAGAAAACCGCTTGAAAGAAGTTCACCAAAGCATGAAAGGAAATCTGGCTGCGATAAATGCACTCGTGCAACTTGAGGTGCCCGGAATTGATGATGAGCATGCCGCTTTTGTGATGAAGGCTACAGGAAGCCGAATTGAAACCATTGCTAATGCGCATCATATTCTGTACAACCAGGATGAGTTTGAATACCTGGATTTGGGACTATATCTCGGAAGAATGACCTCCGTAGTGGGTGAAATCTTTTACGATGAGGACAAGGACATCAGCCTGATGCTGGATATGGATAAAATCTCACTACCCGCCAATGTTGCCCTAACCGTTGGGTTAATTGTGAACGAAGTACTTATAAACATGTACCGGGATGCTTTTGAACTCCGGGAATACGGAAAAATCAGTATGGCCGTAAAGAAAGACCAGGCCAACTGTATTCTTATCAATATTTCGGATGATGGAAATGGCCTGAAAGACAACCTGGATGGTACCCACGAAGATAACCTTGCTTCTGTAATCATTAAAACGCTGGCACAAAAGCTTAATGCTACCCTTACCCAACGAGCTAGCGAAGAAGGTGGAACTATTTTTTCGATTCTGTTTTACACCTGATTTTCAGATCCACCAGCTTTCAAGTCCCCGCATGGTGAAAAATTGAGCGGCATACTTCTTGAATGGCGGTTTTAGTAACCCTTTCACTACCT
>JAKSCW010000467.1 GCA_022360375.1 Balneolales bacterium | reverse complement strand
TAAAAAAAATAAAAGTAGAAATTGTAATTGAAACCGAAGAACCGTTCGCATTAAATAACGACAACCAGGAATATCCAACCTTGGTTTGGGAAAGAACATTTGTTCCTAACAACATTAATTTGCCTTATTAAGGAGTAGTTATGGGTAAAAGTCTATTGTTTTTAGTAGGTGGTTTAACAATCGTTACCGGAATTATTCAGGTCCGTAACCAGGAAAGAGTTTCAGAAATACCGGCACTCACAACTGACTACTATAAAGCTGAACAAGCACGAAACTTAGCCAAAAGTCTGGTCGATAATGCTGTAGAAACCATGAAAGCAAATAATGAATGGACGGGTTCTATCTCTTTGGATCAAATAGTGCCAACCTCGCAACTTGCCGAGAGATCGAACGAAGCACTTTATGATTATGCTGTTGGGAACATCACACAGGAACAGCTAACTGCAATAGAAGAAGGCCTGGATGGACAGGTACAGTTAAACGTTTCAGGTAGTTTAACTTCATATACAGAAACCAGCCAAAACATACCTGGCAATAACAGCGTGGGTGCCTGGGATGAATATAAAGTACTTCTGGTTAGTACAAGCACTTATGATGATATTGAAGTGACCACGGAAGTATTGATGCAGCGCGATTCTTTTTCAAAATATTCGTACATGACTCAATCGGAGCTAAGTTCGTCTGGTAGTCAAATCTGGTTTATGGGTGCAGATAACATCTACGGCCCCATACATACAAACGGAACTTTTATGATGTCGGGCACGCCATCGTTCTACGGATTAATTACAAGCCCAAATACGTGGCAGGGCCATTCCACGAATCCTACCAATCCAAATTTCTATGGTGGTGAGAATTTTAATGCACCGGTTAAAAATGCCCCAAATAGTTATGAAATTGATAAGCTTACAACAGCTGCAGCCGATGGAGGGTTACGGTTTACCCGTCAGATATATGTTCAATTCTTTAACAACAGCGACGTTGGATACGCAAAAATCTGGGAATGGACCGGAACTGAATGGACCACCCCGGTAGATTATAACTTAGAAGATACAAATGGAATCATCTCTTCAACCGGAAGGGTTGATGTATATGGTGAAGTAAAAGGCCAGGTTACTCTCCATTCTGAAGATATTATAGAAATTGATGGAGACATCACGTATGTAACCAGTCCTTTAGTCGACTCATCTTCTACGGATATGCTGGGATTAGTAAGTGAAGGTGACGTTCGGATAGATGCCAATGCCCATTCTTTTTCAGGTACGCAGGATGTAACTGTTCATGCTTCCATCATGGCTTTAAATACTTCCTTCTATGTTGAGAATTACAATTCAGGCGGATCGAAAGGAACACTTAACTTACTTGGAGGGCTTATTCAGCAAAACAGGGGGCCTGTAGGAACGTTTAGTGGAAGCAGCATTGTCTCCGGGTATGCCAAAAATTATCAATATGACAATAGATTGCGCGGGTCAATTCCTCCCTCTTTTCCACGGGAAAGTATTTTCTCTATTGTTTACTGGAAAGAAGAAGTCAATAAGGTGAGCAATTAATATGAGCTTTAGAAAATCTTTATTCTCAATTGCACTGGTTCTTTCAATCAGTACCTATGGATATGGCCAATCTGAGGTGACGTTTGCTGTAAATTTGAAACCTCAAATAGAAGACAGTACCTTTATTCCAGGCCGGGATTTTGTCAAAATTGTAGGAGATTTACGTCCTATCAATACTCCAACTCCCTTTTTTCTGAAAGATGAGGAACCTATTGACAGTGTTTATTCAATTACTATCCGTTTTTCCTCTCGCTACAGGAATCAAATTCTTACCTATAATTATGAATTGACTTCTGATTCAAGAAAATTAAACGAAGTCCTTCCCCGTTCTCTTCAGTTACAAGGCCGTGAAGTTAGTCTCGATACCCTATACTTCAACGCTTTTCCCTGGTAGCTAACTTATTAGTTTCGGTTAATTAAGAAACATTAACTGGCGTTCTACAAACAATTCAGCAATATTTGATTAAAAAAATCAATGAGAATACTGTTTCGCAGTTTTATTCTGTTCGTAGTTGTATTTAATTCCGGGTCGTTGGTGGGCCAGGAAACCAATTCGTTCAATGCAACGATAAATATATCAACTCAGGTAGTCCAATCCATTGATTTAATTACTGTAAACACTATTTCGTTTGAAAATGCCCAGCCCGGGGATGGCGAATTATACATTAACCCCATAACAAATGGCTCCGCCGGGTATATGATCGCTCTTGGAACCCCTGGGGCCGAGTTCAGACTCGATTACAACCAACAAAAGACATTATTCAGAATCGAAGGAAATGGTACGCTGATGTTTGAATACGAAATATCAGCTAATGATGTTGATGATCAGGAGAGTTCTGAACTACTCGATTTCACGAGCAGAAACCTCAATTTTAATGCCGAAGGCCGCTTTTATTTTTGGGTTGGCGGTAAAGTAAACCTTGAAAATGCGCAACCCGGTAATTATGAGGGAGATTTCACTATAGAAATAGAATACATATAAGATTCTATGCGAACTTTCTTCCTCATATCATTAATTGCATGTACTGGTTTTCCAAAAAACCAACTTCAGGCCCAGGAAATTGATTTTGGCAGCTATTACTACAACTACTCCATTACAATTCTTCCTTATAACGGCGGTATCCTGGATTTTGGAACCCTGTTGATGGCTACCGGACTCAATCAAATTCAACTTACAAGCCCTTCGGCAGCAATTTTCTCGATAGAAGGCATAAATAATTTAGATGTACAGGTAAGTGTCACCTCCCCTTTATTTATCTATTTGGAAGGAGAAGATGAATTATCCTGTACCGATAGCAGTTGCCGGATACCTTTTGATGTATATGCTTCTTATGCAAACCGGGGATCGGAAAGTACAAGCCAGGCAATAACCTTTGGGGGCATCAATAATAATTTAAGTGCCCGCTTTCCGATACGGTATAAAGGAAACGCCCCTCCCGGGCCTCCTCCTACTCCCGTTTATGCAGGTTATGATCCAAATATCCCATCAAATCTGGATACTGCTTACTTATATATATACGGAGATTTAACGGTTGGCTCGCATATAGTGGGAGATTATTCCGGCCAGGTTAACATAACAATAGTGTATGAATAAACTCACTCGAATATCATTCTTTGTACTGTTGTTTCTGGCCTTAACCGGAAATACTTTATATGCACAGTTTATAAATCTTCAGCTTAAAGTAGAACCCGAGCTTACCGCAAGCGTTGAACGTGAATTGAATTTTGGCGAGTTAATAACCAACAGCGGGGAAACGTACATCGAGCTTGGAGACCTGAATATGGGAATATTTAGTATCAGGGCATTAAATACCCAGAATCTTTACATCTCCCTGGATGCCCCAGACTACCTGTATCCTGAGGCCACTACATTAAATGATGACAGAATCCCGCTTGATTTAAGAGTTTCAATAAATAATACAGATACGAACAACCCGGATAACTCAATTGAATTGATTGAAAATGAAGGCTATATCCCGGTGTTCGACCAGCAATTTGGGTCTGAACCCAACGATGATGTATGGAAAGAAATGTACATATACATTTACGGAAGCGTATTTGTCGAAAATATTGCGTCAGGAGAATACAGTGGGCAGGTAAACCTGGTTATCGAATATGACTAACCCTTTTTTCATGGAACAAGGTTGCCCACTAAAATCTTAAAGGATTTTAATTAAGACAATCTAACTTACTGTGATTCAAAATATACGTAGCTTTCTCTCAGAAATTACAAAACGAAAACATATACGATTATGAAAACCCTTAAATCACTTTCTTCAATTTTTGTATTGACACTTGTATTCGCTACTGCTGCTTTTGCACAAAGCGATAATGCTAACGTTGCTGCTACTGCAACAATCACTGCTACTATGACTTTGAACGCAACTGATGTTGCTTTTGGTGAAGTTCCAACTGGTACTGCTGCTTCTATGAATGTTAGTGGAGTTGTTACTGGTGGAACTGGTGGTACTCCTGCAGCTGGTACACTAACTATTCCTGGTACTGTTGCAACTGGTACAATTGGTCTTTCCTGGACTGCAGACGGAACCTCAGGTGATCCTGCTGTTCTTACAAATGTTGCCGGAACAGGTTCAATCACTTTTACACCAAGCCTTGATATTACTTCTGGTGCTACTGCAACGAACATAGGTAACGATGCATCTTTCGTACACACTACAGCAACTGCAACAGTTATAACCGTCTACGGTGCTTTAAGCTCAGCTACAGAAGCTGGTGCCTATTCAACTGGAAATACCAATGGTTATCCATTAGTATTCACCGCTACTTTCGAATAAAGATTTTTCAACATCTTAAATCCCATTACTTTTCAGTAATGGGATTTTTTTTTATTGATAAAATTAGTCTAACTTTATAACAAAGTTTTGTTACTAAACTTTATTCGATATAATATCATGTATAGGCTATTTACACTATTTTTTTCGTTACTTCTTTTCAATAATCTGAATGCTCAGGTCACCATTGCCCCTACTAATATGTTCCTGGATTCGAATTCCAGTTTTGGAACCTATATGGTGGTAAATGGATCAAATGAAACCCAGGAAGTATCTGTCGATTTTATTTTTGGATACAGCATTACTGACGAAGCTGGTAATCGAACCATGGTTCAAAGTGATTCCAACGAAGTTGCACAGGAATACTCAATAGCTGATCGGCTAAGAGCATTTCCCAGGAACTTTACTCTTGCTCCGGGTCAGCGCCAGATTGTACGATTAAGACTTTCAAACACAAGTGATTTAGCCTCAGGAACGTACTGGTCAAGAATAAGAACTACTTCTGAAAAACAATCTCCTCCGCTTGAATTAACAAATCAGGAGGTAGTCTCGGCTCAAATAGGAATAGTCATTGAGCAGGTAACAGGTTTATACTTCAAAAACGGTGATGTTTCTACCGGAATAGATGTACAAAACATAGAAACAAACCTTGATGAAGAAAACAACTTAACAGTACTTACTGAATTCCTCAGAACAGGAAATTCTCCATTTATTGGTTCTGTGAATGTACGTTTAATTAGCGGATCCGGTCAAATAGTACGTGAAGCATTAGTTTCTACTACTTATTTCTTTGATGGGGTACACAAACAAACGTTTGAAGTAGATGATCTGCCAAGCGGGTCGTATACGGTTAATATTGAATTCGAGACTCGAAGAGATGACGTTTCTGCAAATGACCTGGTTCAAATGAATCCGGTCACCGAGTCTGCCACTGTTACAATTAGGTGAATTGGATAAATAAACACTTATTTGCTCATCTTTTTCTATACCGGTCACAATGATGTCACCCATGCGATCAATGACGATTGGTTTGGCCACTTCATTTTCGCTTACATCCTGATACTTGGAGTGCTCTTTG
>JAKSCW010000214.1 GCA_022360375.1 Balneolales bacterium | reverse complement strand
TATCCCTCCATTTTTTTGCAAATAGTGGCCAGAAAATGAGCATTCCCGGAATGATCAAAAGCTTAAACCCTAACTTGCTTCCTTTTGCACCCTCATCAACTTCAGAAAGTCCGCGACTGATAAATACAATAGAAAACACCAATCCAATTACCAAATAAGCACCCCAAACTAAAAGAATTACCGAAATTGTCTGTTCCATCAAATCATTTTTCTGCAATTAATAAAAATCTGTCATCAAATTCTGTTATGAATTTGTTTCGTCGCTCATGATAATTCTTTTGGTTACATGTTTTATCACAAATACCTCACATTTACGCTTTAAGTGAAACCTTGAGAAATCTTCTCAATTGAAATTATTTTCGGGTTCTTTTAATCTTAATCAAAAGATATCTCACTCTCATGCCCCAATACCCCAGACTCCCTTTCTTCCTATTGTTCTTTGTTGTATCAATCTCTTGTACACAACCGGAACCTATCAACTATGCTCTAAAATATGCAGAAGCAGAATTGGTTTGGAGTGATGAATTTGATGGTACCGAAGTTGACACCACAAAATGGATTTTTGAGGAAGGTGATCATGGCTGGGGAAACCGGGAATTACAGAATTATACTCCTTTTGGTGCTGGTAATACTTCCGTATCCGATGGTAAACTTCACATAATCGCAAAGAAAACCGGAGAAAATCAAAACTACACTTCTGCCCGGTTGAATAGTAAGGAATCCTTCTTATATGGAAGAATGGAAATTCGTGCCAAGATGCCAGATTATAAAGGCCCCGGACTTTGGCCTGCCTTATGGATGTTAGGAGAAGAATTCAGAAACGGAGGTGGATGGCCTGCTTCAGGAGAAATAGATATTATGGAATACATCAGCCGGGTGCCCGATTCGGTATTGGTTACTATTCATACCAATGCCAATAATCATATTAACAGAACACAGGTAAGCTCTGGTTTTGTCCCGCTTCCAACCATTGAAGAAGAGTTTCATAATTACGGAATTATCCTGGAGGAAGATGTGCTTCATTTCTACATCGACGACTTAGATAACATCCTGCTCACGTTTAAAAGACCAGAAAATTACAACAATGACAATTGGCCATTTGATAAACCGTTTTATTTTTTACTGAACATTGCAGTTGGTGGAACATTAGGTGGCGAAAATATTGACGATTCTATTTTTCCGGCCACTATGGAAATCGACTATGTTCGGGTTTGGCAGTTAACCAATGAATTATAAACATCATGAAGAGACTATTACTATTATCCTTACCCTTATTCCTGCTAACATGTGATGACAGCACCGGCTCGGGTGGCGGAAATGAAATTGATGGATTAGTGTGGAGCGACGAATTCAACGGCAATGATTGGGATAGAGGTAATTGGATTCCTGAATTAGGGGATCATGGTTGGGGAAATAACGAACTTCAAAACTACACCGCCAGTGACAATAATATTGTAGTGAGTGACGGAACCTTAAAAATTATTGCACGCAAAGTGGGAGATGGACAAGATCCGGGGGATTACACATCCGCACGATTAACAAGCATTCAGTCATTCGGGCCGGGACATAAAATGGAAATACGTGCAAAGATACCTGAACTTAAGGGGAATGGATTATGGC
The DNA here is from genome assembly GCA_022360375.1 of Balneolales bacterium. GTDB lineage: Bacteria > Bacteroidota > Rhodothermia > Balneolales > Balneolaceae > HXMU1420-13. The sequence goes on along the minus strand of JAKSCW010000214.1, from coordinate 5,927 downwards.
CAGCCATCTGGATGCTTGGCGATGCCATAAGAAACGGGACCTCCTGGCCGGAAAGCGGTGAAATTGATATTATGGAGTATGTGAGCTATTCTCCTGATGAATTCCATGCCACCGTGCATACCGGCGCTTTTAATCACAGGGATGGAACCGCCAGGGGATCCGGGGCCGTCCCTTTGCCTGATATTGAAGAAGAATTCAATATTTTTGGGATCCTATGGGAAGAAGATAACATCAAATTCTATGTGGAAGAGGAAACGAATGTGATCTTTCGTTTTAACAAAGTTGCTAACGCTACCAACGACGAGTGGCCGTTCGATAAACCACATTTTTTCCTGCTGAACCTTGCCGTTGGTGGTGACTGGGGAGGCCTGCAGGGAGTTAATGATGATAATTTTCCTGCCACGTTCGAAATTGATTATGTAAGAGTGTTTGAGCTAGACGAAGAGTGATTCAAGTATAAATTAGGTCGGTAAACCTTCCATTTTCATAATTTGAACAGCATTTGTACTTGGGCAAGGTCCATCTTTCAATTTATATTCAAAATGCATTTTTCCTTCTTTTATTGATTCAACGAAATGGATATTTACAAGCTGTCCGATATCTCTTTCGAGTGACGCAAGTTCCAGATCGTGTGATGAAACCAATCCAATTCCATTTTTTCCGGCAACTTCGTTAAGGAAAGCAGAGCTACCAATCAGGCGTTCCTTATTATTGGTTCCCCTGTAAATCTCATCCACCATAAAAAACAGAGGAAATTCATTTTGCTCAGATAGTTCATCAAGTAGATATTTTAGACGTCTTACTTCTGCATAAAAATGTGAATATCCATCATCCAGAGAATCAACTACATTTATGCTTGTGAATACTCGAAACAAATCAGTATTCAACGATTTTGCACAAACAGGGGCTCCGGCATACGCCAGTATCAAATTTATACCCACAGTTCGTAAAAAAGTGCTTTTACCTGCCATATTAGAACCAGTGACTAAAAATAAATCCTTTCCTTTTTCAACTTTAAAATCATTGGTTACCCGGTGATTTTCAGGTATTAAAGGATGCCCCAAACCAAAAGACGAAAAAAAGTTCCTCCCTTCTCTTTCAAAAGTTGGTACTGCATATTCTGGATTAAGCATTGCAAAGTTGGCCAATGAGTTAAGTGCCTCGATCTCATAAAAAGTTTCCATCCAGATTGTAAGTTTTGGCTCTAACTCTCCCTTTAGTTCCTCTAATCGCATGGCATAATAGTAGTCCCAAGGTACAAGAGCGTTAACAACTGCCTGCCATAGTTCATTAGCTTGCATAGAAGCTCCTGCCATTAATTTCTGAGCTTTTCTAATATAAAGAGAAGGCTTACGCTCTTCGTTTTGATAATTCGCTAATAACTTTTCTAATTCAGTCCCTTTTTTTGGTCTAAACCTTTCAACGTGAAAAAGTAATAACTCGAACCGAGCTAGTATTTGTTCTATCTGAAAAGCAGCATCAAAGACCCCTTTTATTTTGTGACCATTGAATTTGAATATCAATAAGTAACTAACAAAACTGATCGTTAATGGAAGTGCATTCAGTTTCCCGATCATTAGAAGAATAAAGAATGCAATGTTCAGAACAGACAGAATCGACAGAACAAATAACGGTAGCTTGATGTTCTTTTTCTTTGGTAGCCGCAGCCAAGTTAGCATTTCATCAATGCTCCAACTATCCACTGATTCTCGAGTAGTTGTTAATAAGCCGATTACTCTAAGTTTATCTCTGAAAATTGTTAACGGAATCAGTTCTTTTACTTGTTCTTGCCTCCTCAAAATTTCTTCTTTTTGGGGAGTTGGAGACAAAAGCCAATCCATTAATAACTTTGAACTTGCTGAATAAATAGAAGTATCTACAAGCTGGGAAAGTGAATGCTTTCCCAAGATATCAAGATCATTTGCAAACGGGTGATCTATTACTTCATAATTTATTGCTCGAAAATCAATTTTTTCCCAATTAAGATCTATTCTAGCAATGTGATCTTCCTTTATTTTCCGCAAAAATTTGAAACTGTTTAAAGAACGACTCACCTTATTATGACGATCTACCAAGACAAAAAACCCAAGAATAAATCCTGTTAATGCTACAATGAATAAAAAACTGATCGAAAGCCTGCTTAACAGATACAGTGTAATTAATGCGACAATGAAATAGATCAGTCTCAGCATTGAAAATTGACCCTCTAGCTTTTTTTTCTCTGCTATTTTCCTGTCAATTCTTTCAATATGGCGAAGTAGTAATTTCTTTAGCTTAATAGTTTTCATCCACTTTTTTTAATTCAACCAAAGTAGCTCCCCAGCTGCTGCGATCATCAGCCAACCGATAAGATTCGACTTCTTCCAATTTGTCCAGAATAGAATGAACGGTTCGTCTTAGAACCCCCTTCCCTTTTCCATGAATAATGCGGATTGAGTAGATTTTTTTGTCTAAACAGGCTTCAATGTAATCAGGGATTAACTCCTTGACTTCCTTTGGACTGAAATGATGAAGATCAAGGATTCCATCAATTGGAAGCTCTATGGGTTCTGGCTCATTCATTCTGTTTCGTAGTCAATAACCCGACGCTCTGAAACTACACTCTTGATAAAGCTCACTACTTTCTGATGCTCAGGATGAACTGCGTAAGCTCTCAAATTAGCCTCGTTTTTGCATTCTGCAATGAGCAAAATATCACATTGTGCATCATTTTCTACTCCGAACATTTGCACACCCACTTCAACAGATTCCAATTCAGGGATTAACGGAGGCATTCCTTCCAGTAATTCCTTCATTTTTTCTGCGTTTTCTGCTTTCGATTTTCCATTTGCTTCATCTAGAAGCTTCCACATAACGACGTGCTTGATCATAGTTTTGCTGTGGTTTTTAATTCAAACTTATTCATCTACAGATCCTGAAACAAGTTCAGGATGACGACAATACCAGGTATTGACACATTCTATTACGAAAATTGAACAATTCTGCTCAGGAACTCTTATTTTTAGGGTTCGGTTCTCAACGTAAAGTTTCGTCTACAGCTTTACCACATCACAATTTACTCGATTTGAAAAAATTAGATTTACACGAACTTACAACAATTGAAGAGCTTGGTGATGCACATGTTGGATCCAGAGAGCTTACCCCTCTTCGTGAAGATGCTTTCGAATTATCTGATAATGAAAAGATAGAAATCATCCAGGAGCACTTTGCCAAAATTATGGAAACTCTGGGGCTGGACCTAACCGATGACAGCCTGAAAGGAACTCCATACCGCGTAGCCAAAATGTATGTGAAAGAAATTTTTGAGGGACTCAATCCCAAAAATCGCCCGGAAGCACGTACCTTCAGCAATGGCTACGATTACAGTGACATGGTGATTGAGAAGAATATTCAAGTGACTTCGTTTTGCGAACATCACTTTCTCCCCTTTATAGGAAAAGCCCATGTGGCTTATATTTCAAAAGGCAAAGTAATTGGACTTTCAAAAATTAACCGTCTGGTAGACTATTTCGCACGTCGCCCGCAAGTTCAGGAACGCCTTACTTTACAAATTGCAGATGCTCTTTCTGAGGCTATGGAAACAGAGGATGTGGCAGTATTCATAGACAGCAAACATTTATGTGTTTCTACCCGTGGAATTAAAGATCATAGCAGCAGTACGGTAACTTCCGAATTCCGCGGTGCATTCAAGGATAAGGATGTGCAGCAAAAGTTTATAGATTTTGTAAAAACAGATACTCAGCTTTGAGATCATCCATCTAATCCCCATCTTCTGGAAAAAAAACCAAAAAGCATGGGAACCAGACGAGATTTTCTTAGACTTACTGCACTTGCAGGAACTTCAGCAATAGCTTCACCTCTTATTGCGAATCCGAAAACAGAAAACAAACCCATTGTAATTTCAACGTGGGACCATGGAGTAGTTGCCAACACTGTTTCGTGGGACATCCTGAAAAAAAACGGAACTGCACTTGATGCCGTTGAACAAGGCGTACGTGTGGTAGAAGCTGATCCCCGGGGAACTACAGTTGGTGTTGGTGGAAGCCCGGATCGTGACGGATACGTAACCCTCGACGCTTGTATCATGAATCACAAAAATCAGTGTGGTTCTGTGGCTTTTCTGCAGAATATAGAACATCCCATTTCTGTAGCCCGAAAAGTGATGGAAGAAACGCCCCATGTAATGCTTGTAGGTGAAGGGGCCTATCAATTTGCGCGGGAACAGGGGTTTGAAAGGAAGGAATTATTAACGGAAAAATCTAAAGAGGCCTGGGAGCGGTGGTTACAAAGTTCGGAATACAAACCCGTTGTAAATATCGAAAACCATGACACCATCGCTTCACTGGCATTAGATTCTCAGGGAAATCTGTCCGGCGCCTGTACTACTAGCGGTATGGCCTATAAAATGCATGGCAGAGTTGGTGACTCACCTATCATTGGGGCAGGTTTATTTGTAGATAACGAAGTAGGAGCCGCCTGCGGAACCGGTGTTGGTGAGGCCATTATTCGAACCGCGGGAAGCGCCATTATTGTAGAAATGATGCGTGCGGGAATGTCTCCTCAAGATGCCTGTAAAGCAGCAATAGAACGAATCATCGAAAAGCATGACGATGTTTCTAACCTTCAGGTTGGGTATCTGGCTTTGAATAAAGAGGGTGAATATGGAGGATACAGCGTCCTCAAAGGTTTTACTTATGCAGTGCGGTCTTCAGAAGTGGATGAATATTTAAATTCTGATTACTCACTTTGAGTATGATCCTGGAGTGGTCGATTGAATCAATCGCTGAGATGAACGTAGCCCGGGAATTGGGTATCAGAAGGGTTGAATTGTGTTCTTCTTTAGATTTGGGTGGCCTGACTCCATCCTCGGCTTTGATAGAAGCTTGCTGTAAAATAAGAGGTCCTGAAGTTCATGTGATGATTCGTCCTCGTGCCGGGGATTTTGTGTATTCGGCAAACGAACTGTTGCTTATGCTCTCCAATATCGAAATAGCAAAAAAATATGGCGCAAAAGGTGTTGTTTTCGGGGCACTGACCAAAAAGGGCCGTTTAGATGAAGTCGCATTGAAACAGCTTATTGACCAAAGCAAATCCCTCGATTTAGATGTTACTTTCCATCGGGCTTTCGATGTAATTCAGAACCCCGTTCAGGCAATGCAACAGCTTATTGAACTCGATGTAAATCGTATTTTGACATCTGGTCAACAGGTAAAAGCGGAACAGGGCATCGACCTTATTCAACAGCTCGTCGAATCCGCGCAAGGAAAAGTTCAAATCATGGCTGGTTCAGGGGTAAATGCATCCAATGCTCCGTTATTCATACGTGCCGGGGTAGATGCCCTTCATTGTACTGCACGTAAGAAATTGAACAGACCACCCGAATTCGGAATGGGAAATCAGTACGAACCTGACCCGGAGAAAATTGAAGCTATTCTTCATGTTCTTTCCAAATAAACAAACGAAATAACGCTCAGTATTTTTTCCGTTTAAACCGTATTTTTACGCTCCTTTTGTCTGGAGATATCAAACTTAAATCATTGTTTAGTGGCCGCACAGGATTCATCAAAATTATTTGTTTACAACACACTCTCTCGTACCAAAGAAGAATTTGAACCTCTGAATCCCCCTTTTGTTGGAATGTATGTGTGTGGCCCCACGGTATATGGTGATGCTCATTTAGGGCATGCGAAAAGCTACGTCTCCTTTGATTTGATTCTGCGTTATCTGCGCTACCTGGGTTACAAAGTAAAGTATGTACAAAATATTACCGATGTGGGGCACCTGGTGGGAGATGGTGACGACGGTGAGGATAAACTCGCTAAAAAAGCACGGATTGAACAGGTTGATCCTATGGCCATTGCAGAAAAGTACACTTACACGTATTTCCGTGATATGGATAAGCTGAATGTACTGCGCCCGGATATAGC
>JAKSCW010000044.1 GCA_022360375.1 Balneolales bacterium | reverse complement strand
GGCATCTTCACAAGCATATTGGTACACCTGCTCTGGCGTTAAATCAGCCATAGATTTTTGGGCTTTCCCTTTCCCAATCAAATCCACAATCGGAACCGGTTCGTAGCCTAAATACTTCTTCGAAAGTTCATCCATTTTAATTTTCTGGCTGGCATCCACCAGGTAAGCTGCTACCATCGTGTCGAACGGTTTTCCCTTAATGTCGATCCCGTGCCGCATCAAAATGGTATAATCGAACTTGTAGTTGTGTGCTACTTTAATGGAACGCTCATTCTGGAATACAGGCTTCAGAGCCTCAAGCACATCAGCCTCCTCCAAACCGCCTTCCACATTTACCGGGATATAACTCCCTGTTCCGGCTTCCACTGAAAACGAAAGACCTACCAATCCGGCGGAAATCGGATTGGGTGAATCAGTTTCGGTATCAAAGCAAAGCACATCTGCATTTTGAATTTCATTAGCCAGTTCTTTAACGCGGTCAATGGAAGTCACTAACTCATACTGGTTGTTTTCGATATCCAGTTTTTTGTATTCCGAAGTCTCACCTTCCCCAACCGAACCAAATAAATCCACCTGGTCGCCGGCAGAATCAGCAACAGGGCCACTTTCCGCCAGGTATTTTCGGGTAAGTGTTCGAAATTCCATTTTCTTAAAAAATAAGCCGAGAGGTTTGGGATCATCGAACTTCCATTCCAATCCTTCCCACTCTATAGTGTCGGGCACATCTGTTTTAATGGTAACCATAAACTTGGCGTGCATCGCCTGATCAGCAAATTCCTTTAAGCCCTCCCTTTGCCGTTTTGCAGTAATTATATCCGCCTGAGCAATGCACTCCTCCAACGAACCAAAGCGTTCGATAAGGGCAGGAGCCCCTTTCTTCCCTATCCCCGGAACCCCGGGGATATTGTCTACCGTATCGCCAAGAATTGCCAGCACATCTATCACCTTTTCCGGGTACACGCCAAAATATTCTTTCACTCCCTCCCGGTCTACCAGATCAAAGCCACCGGTTTTATTATTCGGCTTCATCATTTTGATGTGATCGTGCACAAGCTGCATAAAATCTTTGTCGGGGGTAACCAGCATTACATCCACGTCTTCGGCATTTGCTTGTGTGGCAATTGTCCCAATGATGTCATCTGCTTCATACCCATCCTGCTCTATATTCCTGATTCCCCAGGCCTCGAGCATGTCCTTGATAAGAGGAATGCCAATTGTGAGCTCCTCCGGCTGCGGAGGTCGTTGCGCCTTATAGCTTTCGTCGGCTTCATGCCGGAAAGTAGGAGCGTGTGTATCCCAGGCTACGGCAATGTGTGTTGGCCTTTCATCTGCTAACATTTTTTCCAGTGTATTTGCAAAACCCAGTACCGGGCCGGTTGGAATTCCTTTACTATTTTTGAGATTGGCATTGATGAACGCGAAATGAGCCCGGTAAGCCAACGCCATTCCATCGAGTAAAAAAAGCAGTTTCTTTGACATGAAATCCTTTTAAATTCCGAGGTTAATTTTCCGGAGTTAAACTTTTTGTATGTTTTTACGAACACGCTCCGGCAACAGAACGAAAGTACATCTTTTGAGTTTAAAGAACGAAGCACAATCGGGATACGGCACAAAGAAATTCTACCAGGAATATGTGTCGGGAATGAGTCGGGACCGCATTTCGAAAGAATTGACGGCCGATTCGGAACGATTAAAACTATTATACAAAGAGGCTGTTGAAGATATTGAGCGCAGCCAGGGACAACAGCTCCCCGGGCATATTAAGTTTATGCGCTTAATGTCGGATTTGACGCAGCGCCTGAACCCAACACGCCGCCTGGCATTTGGTTTAGGCTCTGTGAGTTTTGTTGGTCACTACTTACTTAGCTTCCTGGGAGCATCGGAGTTTGTGTTCTTTTCAGGGTTACTTCTTCCCTTTGCGTTTGGATCAATGTTTCTGCTTTTGTTGGTGGAATTACTGGAAAAATCGGATGTACAAAAAGAAATTGATCTTGCCCGCGACATCCAGTTGAGTTTGTTACCAGGAACTTCGCTAAACAAGGATGACCTTGAAGTATATTCCTTTGCCCACACCGCCAAAGAAGTAGGTGGCGATTACCTGGACGTGATTGATACAGAAAAAGGGACCTACGTGGTAATCGCAGATGTTTCCGGAAAAGGATTGAGTGCAGCGTTGTATATGGTAAGAATGCAGGCATTGGTAAATCTCCTGATTCATAAAGAGCAACCCACTCCAAAAGATTTATTCCTTCAGCTGAATGATTTTGTGAAAAGTAACAGCAAAGACAAAACCTTTGTTACCGGATGTGTGGCCTTCTTTCCGTCAGACAAAGAAGAATTTGAGTATGTTCGCGCCGGCCATAATATTCCGGTGTACTACAGCCGTGAACGTGATGCCACTTTCAACCTGCGCGCAAATGGATTTGCCTTAGGTATGACATCCACGTCCATACTGGGCCAGCACCTTGAAGTAAAAAGGTTCCATGTTAAACCCGGTGATTCAGTGCT
>JAKSCW010000172.1 GCA_022360375.1 Balneolales bacterium | reverse complement strand
GCTTGTCCGATGCGGTAGCACAAATCCATTTCTTCCCCATAAATCCAATAATCCTCATCAAATAACCCGATTTCGTCAATTACTTCACGCCGGATTAATAATGCGGCACCTTTAGCCCATTCAACAAATTGTGATTTCGAATGGTCGACTAACCCCGGAAGATATTCTGTAATTTGAGGGAACCGGGCAATCACCGGATTCATAAACCGGTTGTCCATTAAGCTTCCGAAAAAACTGTAAAACCTGCGGATGGACCGCTGAAGGGTTTCATCTTCATATAACAATCTTGGTGAAACAAGCCCAACGTTTTCGTCCTCAAGCATGAACTGCACCATCCTGTCTACAGAATCATCGATCAGAATAGTGTCCGGGTTTAAAAGAAAAATGAAGTCTCCTTTGGTATGCCTGAAGCCCTGGTTGTTTCCGGCTCCAAAACCGAGATTTTCATCCGAAGCAATTACCCGCGTATGATCGTATTGGCCCATTAAACTTTCTACCGAGCCATCGTCTGAGTTATTATCAAAAACAATGATCTCATACGGGGTTTTAACATGCTTTTCAATGCTTTGAATAGCCTGGTGGACCAGATGGCCCACCTTATAATTCACAATAATAAAACTGATTAAATGCGAATCCATTCTCCCACCTCTTTGCTATACTTTTTGATGATTCGAGCTGGGTTGCCAATGGCCATATGATTGTTGGGCACATCACGGGTTACTACACTTCCTGCGCCAATTACAACATTGTCTCCAATAAAAACGCCTGGTAAAATGCTTACATTCGCTCCAATGAATGTGCCATGGCCAATGTGGGTTGGATTCATGGATACTCCCTGATCTTTGATCGGAGTTCCATATTCATGAAAATTGTGATCAAGACCTGTGATCAAACAGTTTTGGCCGGTGATAGTAGCATCACCAATAAACACAGGCCCCATAACCACGCTTCCGATTCCAACACGTGAATCTTCGCCAATAATGACTTCTCCTACTCCATTGTTCACCACTGTGTAATCCTCAATAGTGGTTCCTGCTCCAACCTGGTATTCATTAAAAGGGAATACATCTTGCCGGGAGGTTCTTTTAATTCTTGCCTTTCGCGAGATTTTATGGAAGAAAGGGTTCACAAAAAATTTAACGAACCATCGGGGCTCTGCCTGCCCTCTCGGAATCAATATTCGATGTACTACCGACTTGAGTTGCTGGTTGGTATTCAACCATCGTTTAATCCTGGAAAGGACAGAATCGTTTTGTATGTATGAAATATCTGCGATTGTTCTCATAAGTTGTGCTTGTTAATTCTTGTTTCTGCACCAACTTATTTACTCTGTAAAACAGAAAAGGCGACTTCTCGATCAGCCGCCTTTTTCTCTCGATGAATTGGATTACTTTTCGATGAAAATATTGGCTTCCAACGCCTCCAGAATATCATTCCAGTCTTTAATCCTGTGTTCCCAGGTATTGTACGAAGCCTTCTTTATCCGGGCGTTTTGTAACGTGTGGGAATCCTTTTCAAAAGCCTCTTTTATCACTTTGGAGATAGAACCGGGCTCATCAATTATGTGTAGTAATTCCTCAAATTCTTCCATGATTGTAAACCTGGTGGTTACGATGGGCTTGCCTGTGGCAAAGTATTCATTCAACTTCAATGGGTAAATATGGTGAGTGAGGGCGTTGCAAAGAAATGGAATAAGGCAAACATCAGCATGCTGTATGTAAGCAGGCAGTTCGTTATAAGGTTTTGGCCCCAGGAAGTGGACATTTGGCATAGCCTCCAGTTCCTGGCCTGCAAAATACTGAGGATCTTTAGGCCCTACCAGCACAAGCTGGTCATCCGGGTTCTCATTCGCTAATTGCTTAATTAACGCGTAATCAATTCTTAGCCCGATGTTCCCGGTGTACACAATTTTTCTGCCTTCAATGCTTTTGTATTCTTCCGGTTCGGGTAAAGCCCGGGAGAAATGATTGAAATCTGCTGCGTTAGCAATGCATGTAGCATTCGGGTTATACTTCTGAAGCCGGTTTTCCAGCGGCAGAGAAGTAGTAACAACATAATCTGCTAAACAGGAAGCTCTCCGTTCGGCTGTTACTCCGTGTTTTGCGATATAAGGCTCTCCTTCTATCAGATCCACAGAATGGTACACCGTGAATTCACAGGTATGCCTGCTTTCAAATTCAAAATATACCGGATCGAAGCTATTCACATATCCAAAGGAAGAGACATTGAACTCATCAAGCACCGCATCGATTCTTTTCCACAGTTTTTTGATGTAGGCATGAAGCAACGTCTGGTACAAAACTCCGTTTGGCAACGAATTTATTGGAAATGTAAGTGGCGGATGAATTACATAGAAATTCGGGTGATCCTGGAATGGCATTTCAAAACCGGCATTCATTCTTCTTTTAATCCGGGGGTTGTCCCGATCTTTTGCCCAATCGATAATGCTGAACGGATGTTCTACATAAAATACCTTCCTGCTTTGTGAAAGCATTTTGCTTATAGTTAAGGCGGTAGAATTATAATTCCCATCCCACTTAGGTAATGCCTGAAACACTATTGGAGTCATTGGGTTACCCCACTCATTTTTCTGCTTTCGTGTAAATATTCAGGAAACAAAAGCAGCAGGTAACACCACCACCCTAATGAAAGTAAAATACCTTGCAGCATCAACTTTGGTTTTCTGAAAAACCCCAAATGAAATTTCAAATTCAGCAACTGATGTTTGAAAAACACTTCGCTGTAGATGGTTACCCAGGGATGCTCTGTTCTCCACTTTTGATAGGCTTCTTTATTCTTTTTGAAAAGCAAAAACTCTGATTTCAGCATCCGCATCCTCTTTAATTGGGAGAAAAAGCGAACAGGAATGGGTGGATGATATACTTTTACCTCTTCGCAAAACAGCACTTCGGTTTCTTCCAATACCCTCCACGCCAAATCCGTATCCTCGTTATGTGCGTATGGAAAATCAGTGTCAAAGCCTT
>JAKSCW010000507.1 GCA_022360375.1 Balneolales bacterium | reverse complement strand
TTTGGCTTAATTCTTTTACAAGGTATGGGTTGCCAAAATTGGCAAGTACCGATTTTTTATTTAGCGAAAGGAGTCGTCTGAGGAATCCGGCGTGTTTATTTGGTAATTCTATAGAAGCTCCAAACCGAAGGCTTATGAATGAGCCAATAATCACTAAATCAGTATTTCTGGCTTTTCGGAGTATTCGCTGTACGTCATCTTCATCCGAACGATCGTCAAAAACCTCGTAGGTAACATCCGGGTGGTAGTCGCGAAGTCCCCGTACAAATGCAGAACCAGCTGAGCCATTGTCATCATCAGAAACTGCAACAAACAAAACTTCAGGAAAACGGGTTGGATCGATTGGCAGTATATCTTCTTCGTTTTTTAAAATGGTGATGGATTCCCGTGCAATACGATCAGCTACCGCAAGGTTTTCGCGGGTGGCAATTTGTTCATCTAACCGGTTTATATCTATCTGGTTAGTTTGTTCGAACAAGCCTGCCTGAACCTTCCAGGCCATGATTTTTCTATAAGATTGATCAATCCGTTCTTCGGAAATTTCTCCGGATTCAACAGCTGCTTTCACTTCGGTTATTGCAGTATGAATATCAGGGCTAATGAGCATGATATCGGCACCGGCATTCAGCGCTCTTACAACAGCACGGCCGGGTGAGAATTTTGAACTGATACCACTCATTTCAAGCCCATCTGTTACCACAACTCCTTCAAAATTCAGGGAATCGATAAGGATATCGCCCAGAATAGAAGGGTCGAGGGTTCCCGGAATTTCCGGTTGATTACTGATTTTTGGAAACGAAATATGCGCGCTCATAACACTGGGAACACCCTGTTCTATGGCTGCGCGGAATGGAATTAGTTCCAGCGAATCGAGTCGGTTAAAATCATGGTCAAGAATTGGTAAATCGAAATGGGAATCCGTGTCGGTATCGCCGTGGCCGGGAAAATGCTTTGCCGTAGAGATCACACCTTCACTTTGAACGCCCTGCATAAACGCGATCCCGAATTCAGAAACCATACCAGGATCTGCTGAAAAGGACCTGATATTAATCACCGGATTCTCAGGATTGTTGTTCACATCCAGAACCGGGGCAAATACCTGATGCACTCCAAGTGCCTTGGCTTCCTGTGCGGTAATTTTGCCCATCAAAAAAGCATTATTCTTATTCCCTGTTGCCGCTACTCCCATTGCCGGAGTAAACCGTGTGGTTCCGGAAATGCGCATAGCGGCACCGAATTCCATATCCTGGGTGATCCAAAGAGGAATGTCTGTTAAGGCCTGTAACTTATTTGTGAGAATGGCTTGTTCATAAATGTTTCCCCGCATAAAAATGATTCCACCGATGTGATCTTCGGTAATCAAATCGGTAATGTCTTTATAGGTATGAGAATCGCGACTTAAAAAATTACCCTGAACCGGAACAAAAAATAGTTGCCCTATTTTTTCCGCCAGTGTAGTGTTGGCTACTAATGAATCAACCAATGTAGCCCTATTCGATGGAGGATCGACCATAGTAGCCGGACTAATCGAATAATCAAAGCTGTCGGCAGCGAAGGCCAAACTCGCAAATAGGACTAACCCAATAAACCGTATTCTGTACATGGTAATGTTGATCGCCTGGTCTGTGTTATAAGATGATAAAGTACTTCTTGAATCTGAGTCTGCCAACCTAAAACTGAGCTTTTTAAGATTCTTAATAAGAATTAATAAGCTCCATGGAATTTAGTTCCACCCAAATTGCATTTATTCTGAGGGGATAAGTCTCATGGTTTTGAAGTCTGCATTGGTAAAGAACGTACTGTCCTGATAGAAATTTCGGTATTGCTTGTTTAGCCATAATGTGGTTTGGTCACCATAATGAGTAGAAAGCGGATTCCCGGACTGTCCCGTTGACAACACAGAGCGTGTGTAACTCAGGTTCGAAAGATCCACAATTCGCCTCACCGAAGGCCCCAGAGTCATTTCAAACGGTTCGTGCCATTTGTATTGTCCACTATTTACACTCATTCCGTGTCCTGCAACAGGGTACGGCCCCTTACTCAACATATTATCGACAATAAGCTTTAGTGGAGCCGGCGCATCAGGCGCTTCGGCGGCAACTGAAAATAAAGGGGGTTTGAAGGTAATGGTATGAAGTTGTTCCCATCTCCATTCAAAAGGCTCGATTCCTAAGGAATCACTCAAAAACAAAATTGCATCCTGCATGCTTTTTAACACAATTTCTTCTCTTGATTCCGTTTCCGGGGTGAATATGTTGTCAAAGAAAGAACTACTATCCTGTATAAGTTCAGTCATAGTACGAACCGGGATGAGTTCATGGATCACAAAATGCTGGTACGCTGCTTCCCCAAACTCATCTTTTAAGGTATTCTCTGTAAATTTCTGGAAGAATATATCAAATATGGACGCCGCAGTAGAGCTGGTTTCATACTTAAAATCCCAGTTTTCTAAATAGGATACGGCAATGGAGAAATCATACTCATTCTGAGCATTGATAATATCAACCAGCAGGGGGGTCATAGTTGCAGCAAAATGGGAGTAAGTGTCATTTTGAAGATCAATCATGTCTTCCATCATAAATTGATCCTTAGAATTGAGCACTTCAACTATGCGCTTCATTCTTGAAGGTGGGTGCCAAAAGGAAGCGATGTAATAGGGGTAGTTGTCAGTTGTGATTTTATTGTTAGCATTTGCTATCCATCCTTTTTCGGGATTAATAACATGGGGCATTTCTTCAAAAGGGATAAATCCCTGCCAGTCATCTTCAGGAACCCATCCCCTGCGAAGGGTAACATGATCGCCGGAGCGAATAGGTAGTTTCGCGGTAGAGAACATCCCGATATTGCCTTGTCTGTCTCCATACATAAAATTCATTCCCGGAACCCCATAGTGCGAAATGGCCTGCCGGTATTCCTGGAAATTCTGCGCCCAGTTCATTTCCCTCATGGTTTTAAGCTCGTTAGAAAACTCATACCCCGTCCACTGTAACGAAATCACATGATCGTCAACCAATTCCGGGGCCGGATAAATATCGGATATAACCGGTCCGTGTTTCGTAAACCGAATTTCATGAATCTGATCATCAGCGTCTTTTACTTTGATGATTTCCCGTTCTTTATCGAAAGACCGGAATTGTACCCCACCGGCTGCAACAGAATCAGTTACATACCTGCCCCGGTCCTCGGGGTCTACTTTTTCAAGAAAGAAATCGGTGTCATCGGCCATCATGCTGGTGAAACTCCAGGCCAGTTCATCGTTTTGTCCCAGCACCAGTCCCGGAACCCCGGGTAGAGAAACTCCGGACACATTTTTTCCATTTAAACTTAGGTGAACCTCATACCATTTGCCGGGCATATCGAGTCCAAGGTGGGGATCGCCTGCCAGGAGAGGATACCCGGAAGTTGTTTTGGAGGCATCCAGGACCCATGCATTACTGCCTACATGACTTCCTTCGATTTCTAACCATTTTCTTCGTTCAATCTCTTGTTGCAACATGGGAAGCAAAGCGGTAGTGGTGAGCCCGATAGTTTCAGTATCATCCAGGGTTGTGGGCGCTCCGTCCATCCAACTCAAACGAAGTTCTTCAAATTGACTGGCTGGCAGTTTATTCTTCAGGTAATTATAGGCCACCTCACCCCACCAGCTAATATTTAATTCCCACGCCATCATTCGGGTAACAGCCAAAGAATGGGTGGGAGTCCATTCAAGAGGTTCTATTCCTGAAAGTGCAAATTGAACCGGTAACCGGTTTCCATTCTGAGCTACGAAATCATTCACTCCTTGCGAAAATGAAACCAGAACATCGTACTCCGGAGTGTTTCGGATGGAATCCTCAATTATATTTGCCATTCTCCAGAAACCAAGGGTACGATGATATTTATCCAACTGCACCAGCTCCGGGCCAAAGAACTCCGCAAATCGTCCTTCTCCTGCTAGTTGTGCAATAGTCATTTGCCAAAGCCGGTCCTGCGCCTGGGCATATCCAAATGCATAATATAAATCCTGCTCGCTTTTTGCGTAAATATGTGGAACACCAAAATCATCCCAATGAATGTCCACCGGCTCCAGTAAACCCGGCATTTCTATCGTTGTTTCATAATCGGGCAGGGGTTTATAAAATGTCCAGTAAAAAGCGAGCCCCAAAAACCCGATAAACAAGATGAGAAAGAAGAGTAATAAACGGAGAATAGTATTCATGTTAAAAGATAGACATTCGAAGTTGGACGTTTGAGGCTGGAAGGTTTTCCGGTTTTGCTGAAGTTTCGGGTTAAATTGAATATTTCCATAGCCAGATCAAATGAAAGCTGATAAGCCTCTAAATCTTTATAACTTTTATTCATAATAGCTTGGATTAGCAAAAAAAGTAATCCGAATAAGAATTTAATCCAACCTCTAATGTCGAGCTTCCAACTTCAGGGTTAACTCACTACCTTTAATTAAAAAATTAAATTGTTGGAGTAAAAAATGACTATTAAAAATGTATCGGTAATTGGCGGCGGCACGATGGGAAATGGCATCGCGCACATATTTGCACTGAGTGGGTATAAAGTAACTCTTATTGAGACAAAGCAGGAATTTGCGGATAAGGCACTCACCACCATTACGAAGAACCTGAACCGAATGGTGGCTAAGGAAAAGATTACAGAAGAAGCTAAAGAAGGGGGGCTTGCCAATATTTCAACGTCTTTAGATATCAGGGATGGAGTATCCGGAGCAGACCTGGTTATAGAAGCCGTTCCGGAGGATTTGGGCATCAAAACTTCTGTTTGGAAAGCTGTAGATGAAGCAGCTCCATCTCACGCTGTTTTGGGGTCAAATACCTCCAGTATTTCTATAACCAAACTTGCAGCCCTTACTTCACGCCCTCAGCAGTTTATTGGCATGCATTTCTTTAATCCGGTGCCGGTGATGAGATTAGTAGAAATTGTACGCGGGCTGGAAACCACAGACGAAGTGTACACTGCTATTGAAGAGACGGCAAAAGCGCTGAAGAAAGTCCCCGTTCCGGTGAATGATATGCCCGGTTTTGTAAGTAACCGGGTATTAATGCCCATGATTAACGAAGCCATTTTTGCGGTGTATGAAGGAGTAGCAACGCCGGATCATGTAGACCAGGTAATGAAGCTGGGAATGGCCCACCCGATGGGACCTTTGCGTTTGGCTGATTTTATAGGACTGGATGTATGCCTGGATATTCTAAACGTACTTCATGAAGGGTTCAAAGACCCAAAATACCGGCCATGCCCATTGCTGGTAAAAATGGTAGATGCCGGTAAACTGGGTAATAAAACCGGGGAAGGCTTTTATTCCTATTAATTTATTTCAGGAGGGTGAGCCTTTTGGTTTGTACGCCTTCCGATGTCTGTAGCTGGTAGAAGTAAATCCCGGTGGGCAGGGCAGAAGCGTCAAAAATAACTTCATAATCTCCCGCTGTGTTAAAGGCATCTACCAATACCTCTACTTCCTGGCCAATTACGTTATAAATTGCCAGGCGCACATCTCCTGAATTCGTAAGGCTGTAAGGAATTACCGTTTGGGGATTAAATGGGTTCGGGTAATTACTGCCTAAAGAAAACGCAGCCGGTGCAGATACTGTGCTTTCATTAGAGGTAACGGTTCCACTTGATAAATCAGTAAAATAGATTCTTAGCAGGGGGATTGTACTTATCTCCGGGTTTTCAACACTGGCAAACCTTATAGAGGTGCTCTGGCTCAGGTTTTCCTCTCCGAGAATCATAATTCCATAATTAGAAATGGTACTGTCTTTCCAACCTTGTACCAGGTTAATAAAAGCCTCGGAACCCTTAAAGGTATAACTTCCGGTTCCGGTAATTTCACCTACTGCAAGGGTATCTACAATGAAATCTCCGCCCGGGCTGTCCCATGTGTCATCTGGAAATGATGAGTGGATCCAGGTAGCATCATTTTCCAGTGCCTGGGTACCCTGGCCTTCATTCCCCGATGGGTCTGATTCTCCGAATGTCCAGGGCGTTGTAACGGTATTTAAGGTAATCGTTTTAGGTAACCGGGCATCACCGACCTTGTTAACGAAAAAGGTGAAAAACACGGAATCAATAGCGGCCGAATTTGGAATCTCAACACCAACATCAGGAAATTTGATTACGGTTCTGCGAAGGGCGTTCCCACCATTGCTGCTGGTTCTTCCAACAAAATTGTGATCACCGGTTCCATTTCCCAGGGAACCGGTGTCATTTTCATACAAAGTCGCATCCTGTTCCGCGAGAACAGTTACATGTTGTTGCGCATATGCAGAGGAACTAAGAATTAGAACGAGAAAGAGAGCAAGAGTTTTCATGGCTATATCCTGAAGTATTGAAGTTTTCACAAATACACGGGTAAGTGGTGATATAACTATTCATTACTAGAAAAAATCCTGGAGAAACAGGCAGCGCACATTTTGTAAAATTTTAAGGATCGGTATTAATTTCGTGTTAACAATAGTATAAAGTTAATTAATGTATTATATATAAGGCCTCTGAGACAGAGAGATGAACTAAATTGCTAACTATAAATACATGAAATCATGGCTTATAATTATTATCTGGGAACTATTACCCTGGGCGGAATGCACTTCGTACCCCGGGATTTTTATGCTTGTGGGGGACAATTAATAAGTATAGCAGACAATCAAGCATTATTTAGCTTGATTAGTAACACATTTGGGGGAGATGGCAGGAGTACGTTTGCAGTGCCTGATTTAAGAGGTAGAACCCCTATTGGCTCAGGAATAGGCCCCGGTTTAACCCCCCGGAATTTAGGAGACAGGTTTGGAACCGAAGAGGTGGCGTTGGATGAAACTACATTACCCGCACATGCCCATGCCGGTGATACATTAACGGTGTCATTAAGCAGTGTTTCGGTAGATCTTACGAGTGTGAGAGGAACGCAGTATACTTCTGATCTGCCGGGAGATACAGATAACTCTTCGGATGCATATTTTGCACAAACCGTGAACGAAGATATATTTACTGAAGATGCTTCTGCAAATAACGCCATGCGGCCCGGAACCATTCAGTTAGTCGGAACTCCAACCCTTTCAGGAACCCCGGTGGTTTCAGGGGAAGTATCCTCTACAGGTCAGGGGCTTCCTCACGAGAACATGCAACCGTCGCTGGTCATGAACTACTTTATATGCGTAAATGGGATCTATCCTTCCCGTACCTGACAGGATCTGCTTTTATACTCAAAGTATATGTAATAACTATAACCAGGTGAAATTATGGATGATTATTATGTGGGAACCATTGCATTGTGCGCATTTGACTTCGCACCCCGAAACTTTGCTCTTTGTGATGGAGAATTGTTAACTATATCTGACAATTATTATTTATATACCCTGATCGGTACGTTTTATGGAGGAGATGGCAGGAGTACGTTTGCAGTGCCTGATTTAAGAGGAAGAACACCCATTGGTTTTGGAGTAGCCCCCGGTTTAAGCCCCCGGAATTTAGGAGACCAGGTCGGAACCGAAGAGGTGACATTGGATTCCAAGAGATTACCCGCACATACGCATACCGGTGATACATTAACGGTTTCACTAAATAGTGTATCGGTAGACCTTACGGATGTGAGAGGAACGCAGCATACTTCTAATTTGCCAGGAGATACAGATAGCGCTTCGGATGCGTACTTTGCAGCTACCCTGGATGTAAAAATATTTGCTGAAAATGCTTCTGCAAATAACGCCATGCGGCCTGGAACCATTCAGTTAGTCGGAGCCCCAACCCTTTCAGGAACCCCGGTGGTTTCAGGGGAAGTAACCACCACAGGTCAGGGGCTTTCTCACAACAACATGCAACCTTCGCTGGCAATAAACTATTGTATATGCACAGATGGGCTCTTTCCTGAGCGTTCGTGACAGGCCTGCTTCTGGTAGTGCATATGAGCATTCAAAAAGCCCATGAAAATGGGCTTTTTTTAATTTACTGTGTAATCAAAACCCGGGGCATTACGCAGTATTATGCAAAAAATGCACATTGCCGGAGATACCCTGGATGTTTCACTTAGTGGGGCTGCCGGTCCTTCGAATGTAAAAGGAGTCATATACCTGCAGTTTACTTTGGGATGCCAATAATGCACCGGATACTTACTTTTTCAACACGGGTTATTCCTGCTATTTTATGTGACCTTCTATTCGGCTAAATTTCTTTTGACTTAATGTTAAGTACTTTTTTTACTTTTATTTAACCCGATTATTCATTTTCATGGGTAAACATGGAATAAATATAAATTTTAAGCAGGAGTTATTATGGACGAGTCTATGATAGGAAAGATAATTGCAATAGGGTTTGGCTGGGCGCCCGTAAATTTCATTCAATGTTCCGGGCAATCTCTGGCGATTTCATCATACACGAGCTTATTTTCGTTAATAGGTACCACTTTTGGAGGAGATGGCAGGAGTACGTTTGCAGTGCCTGATTTAAGGGGAAGAACGGGAATCGGGCGAGGAGAAGGGCCGGGTTTAGAAGAAAGATTCATGGGACAATATATAGGCTATGAAACGGTGACATTAGATTCTACCACATTACCCACACATACGCATTCCGGCGATACTTTAACGATTTCATTGGCCGGTTTATCAGTTGATTTGTCACATGTAACGGGTACCCAGCATACGTCTAATTTACCCGGAGATTCCGATCATGCTTCAGGTGCTTATTTTGCAGCTACTGTGGGTATAGACCTGTTTACTGAAGATTCTTCGTCGGCAGTTCCTATGAAAGCTGGCACAATAGTACTTTCGGGAGATGCCCCTGTTTCGGGTTCAGCGGCTGTGGCTGGTAATGTAGCATTGGCAGGTGCAAATCGGCCATTTGGTATTATACAGCCTTCGCTGGTGATCAATTATTGTATTTGCACCCAGGGGGTGTATCCTTCGCGGCCTTAAATTGTATGGTTTCCGGCTCATCATCACAAGGAGCCGGTTTTTTTAGCCAAAGGAATAAGTAAACCCGGGCATGTCACACATTTTATATACAAAGTGTATTTCT
>JAKSCW010000235.1 GCA_022360375.1 Balneolales bacterium | reverse complement strand
GGACGGCACTTTTCAGGAATATCTTGTGGGCAGTTAACTATGATTATCCCGGAATACTGTTCCCGTTAATGTTTGTGATTGATAACACTACGCTGATTCTGCATGAAGGGGGACACTCCATTTTTGGCTTATTTGGGTGGCGCTTCCTCGGTGTAGCAGGCGGAACCCTGATGCAGCTTTTGATCCCATTTGCGATTTTTATATCTGCCTGGCTTAAAAACCAGAAAACTATTGCCCAGTTTTTTCTTTTTTGGCTGGGATTTTCATGGATGGATACAGCTGCTTACTGCATGGATGCCCGATTCCAGCAACTCCCTTTAATTGGTAACCTCCCAAAATCGGCTCATGACTTCACCAATTTGATGAATATGACCGGTTTAATGGATCATTATATTTTCATTGCGTGGACCTTCTTTTTCATCGGGTTTTTGATACTTATTCTATCCCTGCTTTGGCCCGGGTTCTACCAACAAAAACAATCCGGCTACATCGATTTAGAAACAGAACTCGAAAAAGCCGGATTAGATACATAGTTTTTACTGTCATGCTGAACTTGTTTCAGCATCTGTAAATCGAATAAAACTATCGCCAGGCACCAATAATCAATCCCATAAGGGTAAACACAACAACCCAATACCCGCCCTGAATCAAGGATAACTTAATAGAGCGTTGTTCATACAAATTATTGATAATCATAGTAGGCAGAATCCAACCTAAACCTGTTAAAAAGCCATAAAAGGTAGCCATAGCTAAATCAATTGAAGGATCGCCTATAAACATGGCTAAGCAGTACGCCATAAAAACCTGCAAAACAAAAGTGGTACCGAAGATTTTCGGCATATTTCCTTCTTTTGCTTTTTCATCAGTCATCCCTGTTTCTGCCATCCATGCTTTTCCAAACAGTGGTCCGTACCATAAAAACCCAATCACGAAACCCACTAACGAGGCTGCAATTACTGCAAACCAATTAACCATTACCTCTTCCATCGGTGTACTCCATTATTTTATTAATCGTTCAAGATCCATCAATTAACAAAAAAAATGCATGCGCGGCAAAGAGTTAGTTTTGTCGTGGAGCCAAACTTAACGGGAAGCTTTATAAGTGGTCCAGGAAAATGTATTTAAAAATGCTAAGGCTTTTTGTGCCCCCAATAAAAATAATGCTGCTTTTTTTTCTTCATCCATTTCAAAATCCAGCCAGTTAAACGTTTCCGGGTCAGGATCAATCGATGTTATTAATTGCCTGTAATCGGGGTTTCTGAGAAGAAAATCATAGTCGTATAAATGCCTTACCGTGTTTAACATGGAACCACTCATCCGGATAAGGCTGTTGGTTTTGTTTTGGGTTTTCCGGAGAGCGCTCAGTTTTGCTCCAAAAGTTGGTCTGCTGGGCTTGCCTGTGGTAGTATGAAATACATTAATCGGAAAGTTTGAAAGTAATCCTCCGTCAACAAATTTTACTGCCTTCGGTACAATACCATCATACCCAACGGTATTGTTCCAGTTTGGATCAATATTCGCTCCTGCATTTGGAATATTTTTTATTTCATATGGCCTGAAAAAATAAGGTATCGACATTGAAGCCCTTACAAGATTTGCAGGGTTAACCCCCTGCCAGTCTTTCCAGTAAAGATGGGCCATTTCAGGAAATTCAATTTTAGATTGTGTAGTTATTTCAGCAGAAATGATCACAATTTTCGCCATCTCGGGACTGCTCCATGCCGGATTGGTGCGATGACTAAGTAAAGGGATTTTTTTTCGATGAGTTAATAACCTAGCTATGGTATCGACCTTATTCTTAACCAGAATATCCTCTACCCAGGTTTGGAATGTGTTACCGGGATTTAATCCAAGTTTATTTTTGAGGGTTCTGAAAATGAAAACAATATTCAGGATAAACCGGGACCAAAGTGAAAATCCGGATGCTCCGTTTATGTAGGCCTGGATTAAGTTTTTTGTGCGTTTATGGCCATCAACAAAATCAAAGAGGTTCTGTTCGGAAAGCAGTTCCAGAATCTTTTTTGATTTCTTTTGGTGTACTTCCCCTAATGCAGCCACCATCATAGTATTAATGGCTCCGGCTGATGTTCCGGCAAGATGCAGGAATCTTATACCAGCTTCTTCCATGATATACGTATACCCCACCAATGCAATGCCCAAAACTCCCCCGCCTTCCTGAACAAGATCCACGTATTGATTCCCTTCTTCATCTACGATATCAGAGAAAATTTTCTTGCTCTTCTTAATGTTTTGAGCCTCAGATACTATTCTTTTTATTTCCTGATTTTCTAAGTATTGATCCATAATTGAAAAGAGCTGGTTATGTTAGTACTTCAAAACAGAGTAATGCATGATTTGAATATTTACCGGTCCGGGGCGCCACCGGGAAAGCTTTTGCCATAGTTTTTTGTACCTTTGGTTAGTTTATTTAAAGAAGACCAAAACCCATTGAAAACAACCATTAGAAGGTGAATTTGTTATCTCAAATCTCTTACTTCTTATCTACCCGCAAACCTAATTCTTGTATGATTCCATAACCCCGAAAAAAGCAGGATCAATACCGTACTAAAGAGTAACCCCCAAATAACAATTACGGCCAAAGCTTCCCAAAACTCATTGCTTC
>JAKSCW010000502.1 GCA_022360375.1 Balneolales bacterium | reverse complement strand
TTATTACAGCTACGGTTGTTTTAAGCGGATTCTTTTCGGGATCTGAAATTGCCTTCGTAACAGCGAATAAGCTTAAAATGGAAGTGGCTTCCAGGAAAAAGAATTTGGTATCGGGTTCAATCAGTTTTTTTAAGAACAATCCTGATAGTTTTCTTACCACTACACTCGTTGGAAACAATATCATCAATGTATTGTATGCAACCCTGATGGCGATCTTTCTTGCGGAACCTGTTCATCATTATTCACAGCTCTGGTTTCAATATCAGCTTTCTGATGTAGGTGTATTGTTGATTCAAACCATTATTGCATCAGTGATTATTATGATTTTCGGGGAAATTCTTCCCAAAGCGATTTTTCGTTCCCAGGCCGATTTTATGATTACCCTTGTTTCTGTTCCGCTCAGGATCATAAATATCGTTTTTCGTCCTTTGATTTCAGTAGCAAGCGCATCCTCGAATATGTTGATCAAATGGTTTGTCACCAATCCTGAAAGTACAGAATCCTTCTATCGACGACAGGACGTGGAGCTCATTTTCAGGGAATTGAAGGAAAGTGGTGGAAGTGAAGAAATCGATGAGGATGATACAGAAATTCTTCAGAACGTACTCGAGCTTTCAAATATGCGGGTGAAAGAATCCATGATTCCCCGCATCGATATTCAGGCGGTGGAACGTAATACCCCGGTTGAAGAAGCTCTCAAATTGATGATTGATACCGGGCATTCCAAACTCCCGGTTTACCGGGAATCTATTGATGATGTTATTGGAGTGGTGTTCGCCTCCGATTTTTTTAACAATCCAAAAACATTGAACGAAATAATTCGTCCCGTGAAATTGATTCCTTCGAGCAAGAAATCGAAAGATTTACTTACAGAATTCAGGCAATCGAACCTTTCTGTTGCCATTGTATTGGATGAATACGGTGGAACTGCGGGGATGGTAACAATTGAAGATCTGCTGGAAGAAGTGGTAGGAGACATTCAGGACGAACATGATGTGGATGACGGTATTATAAAGAAGCTGGCTCCGAACACATACGTAATAAGTGGAAATGTGGAAATCGAGGAAGTAATGGAGCATTTCAAAGAAATTGAGCTTCCTATGGAACCTTCCGAGTATGACACCGTAGCGGGCTACATCATAAATTATTTGGGGCGCATTCCAAAAGTGAATGAAGAGCTACACATAGAGGGCAAAAAGTTCATAATCAGCAAGGCGACTCAAAGCAGAATTGAAACAGTAAAGCTCATTCTGATTGAATAAAAAATACAATCGATATGTTTGATAACTATCCAACCTGGTCTCAGGAGTTTGCACGCAAATATTTAAGCCGAACTATAAACACGTTTCTTTTACATGGAAATGTACACGATTTAGTTCCCATGAAAAATGAAGAAGGCACGGAATTCAGCCGCCTCAAAACGTTTTTATCGGATGAATTTTTTGGGGCACGTGATTTTGTGATTTTCTATGATCGTTCTTCGGGTATATACTTCCGGGATAAAGAGTCACAGGCCGATTTCAACCAGGCCATTGCCGGCAGGGATAGTTTAGTAGGAACCGATTATGCCAAGAAAATGCCAAAAGATCCTGTTCGGGTTTTTTCTTTGCTGGAGCAGTACTTTCGCCTTCGTTTGGACCAAAAGAAAAGCGTGGCACTGATTATCGATTATTCTGAAACCATTATTCCTATGAGCGATACCAGTTCAACCGGGAATGAAGATCGTACCTCAATGGTATATTTAAGCCGCTGGGCACACGACCCGATGTTTCTGGCTTCAGATTTTACGAATGTATTAATCACGGAGAATCTCGCAGACCTCAACAAAACACTTATTCAGAATCCATACACTACTGAAATTAAAATCAATATCCCGGGTGAAACAGACCGTTTGAATTTTATCAAATTCGAAACAGAAGGAGATGATTTCAAGGATATTTCTGAGGTAACACCGGAAATTATTGCACAGCAAACAGCGGGCTTGAATTATGTAAACATACGAAGTGTGCTTTCGAATGCCCGGGAAAACTCCGAAAAAATTACCTTTGACGGGCTTTCTAAAAACAAGAAGGAACTGATTGAAGCAGAGGCCTATGGTCTGCTGGAATTCGTGGAAACAGAATTCTCCCTGGACAATGTTGCCGGGCATACTCATGTAAAGGCGCATTTGCGCCAGGCTGTAAAGGCATTGAAAGAGGGGCGGCAGGATGTAATGCCTATGGGGTATCTGGTATGTGGCCCGGTGGGGACCGGGAAAACCTTTCTGGTGACTTGTTTTGCCAGCGAAGTAGGAATCCCGATGGTTAAGCTCAAAAACTTCCGAAGCCAGTGGCAGGGGGTTACCGAAGGAAATCTTCAAAAGATTTTATCCATCTTAAAGGCAATGGCCCCGGTTGCTGTAATGATCGATGAAGCCGATGCGTATTTGGGTGATCGATCTTCAAGCGGCGATAGTGGGGTATCATCGAGGGTGTTCTCCCAGATTGCTACTTTTATGAGTGATACAACCAATCGTGGCCGGATTATCTGGTTTCTGATGACCGCCCGCCCTGATTTAATGCCAGTGGATTTAAAACGCCAGGGCCGTGCCGAAGAACATCTTGCACTATTTCCACCTCATACGAATGAAGAACGGGTAGAGCTTTTTGAAGCCATGAAGAAAAAAACCGGGTTGAAAATGACCGAAGAGTATATTCCGGCGGTTATTGAGGAAGGTTTCAAAACCTTCTCCGGCGCAGATATGGAAGCAGCTTTAACCCGGGCAAAGTTCCGTGCGGCGGCGGCTGGAAGAAAGAAAGTTACCCCGGAAATCCTGGATTTGGCCTTAACGGATTTCATTCCACCAACGTATCCTGAAGAAGTGGAACTCCAAACCCTGAATGCAGTAATTGAATGCACTTCTAAGGAATTACTCCCAGAGCGCTATCGTGAGATGGATCGAAACGAGATTCTTTCTAAGATTGAGGAACTGAAGTTCAGGGTGGGGTAGGTTGGACAACAACTTTTTTGAAGGAGTAAGTAAGTGTACCGTATTTCATATACCCCCGATCATTGAACGCCATTCGATGATAGCCTATCAAGAATCGAAATGCAGGAGAACAAAGCTTAGGCTGCGGCGGTACCTCTTGTTTCCTTTATAGTTAAAGCCACAAAAAAAGCTAAAAAAGAAACAACGAGCAGGTAGCCAGCAATGGAATTAGGATTGCCGGTTATTGAAATAATCCATACTGCTACCATTGGCGCTGTTCCTCCAAAAATAGCAAAAGGTATGTTGTAACTAATACTGGTAGCACTTGCACGGATTCGTGCCGGAAACAATTCAGACATAAATGCAGGCATGGAACTCATAAAAATCGCCAGAATAATGGCGAACAGGGATTGACCGGTAAGTATCATCCAGAATTCGTCATGGTGCATCAGCCAAATAAGGGGAAAAGCTGATAACCCCATTAAAACAGACCCTGTAATTAGTATGGGTTTTCTGCCGACTTTATCAGAAAGCATGGCAAATAGAGGAGTAGCAATCAATAATACAAAAAGGCTGATAGTATTTATGTCTAATGAAATGGCTTTCGTTTGGTGGATTTCCTGAACGAGCCAGGTAGTCATATAAATAAAGATCATGTAGAAACTCACAGCGCCCATAACGTTCAACCCAATAGTTTGGAACATCGGTTTCCTATAATTCTTAAATAACTCCTTCACAGGCGACTTCGCTTTCTCCTCAGAAATGGGAGTTTCGGGTAAACCTCTTCGTATCAAAAAACCAACAAAGCCGATTGATATTCCAACTAAGAACGGAATTCTCCAACCCCAGGCTGCCAGCTGCGCGTCTGTAAGCAAACTGGTTATTAAAGCCCCAAAACCCGAACCTAACAAAATCCCAAGTGTGGCACCAACCATGCTAAATGAACTAAACAAACCACGCTTATCCTCAGGAGCATGCTCCATTAAGAAAACGAT
>JAKSCW010000343.1 GCA_022360375.1 Balneolales bacterium | reverse complement strand
GCATACATGCCTGAAATGTTATTTAGAGATTCAATTATAAGTTTCTAGCTTAAGAAACATCTGGGTTTATCGATAAAGTGCGTATTTATAATTGACAAAAAGATTGAAGCTTTTTAGCACCTTCATATTTGTATTTATTTCGGTTTCTGCGTTTGGTCAGACTTTAATACTTCAGCCGGCTGAGTCTCGAGACACTGATGGTGAGTTCAGTACAAAACTGCTTTTAAAAAAAGACGAGATATTCAGAATTACATGGACCGGAATAGATGGCAATGCATTGAATCTTGATGGTAGAAATGCAAAACTGGTCATTGGCAGGTCTGCCAATATTTACAATACATTGGAATTGGATGTGTCCGGAACCAATTCCGAGTTCATTCCAGATAATATTGGCTTAGATGCCGGCCGCTATTTTGCAAGAATTACGAATTCCAGTGAACGCATTACTGCCGACATTCAGGAGGATTTTGAGACTAACCCGGGGGACATACTTTATTCTAATGAAATTCTTCTGCTCATTGAAGCAGAAGAAGCTCCAACTATAATTGAGCCTCGGGGTGTAATAACAAATCCCACTCCAATATTTCAATGGACCGCAGTATCCGGAGTACCTTCATACTGGCTAATTCTTTCAAGTACTCCGTTCGATATCATAGAAGATGAAAATGGAGATATTTCTATTGAGGGAGCTACAATTGTCTGGCAATATATTACCAAAAACACAACGGCAGAATATGGCGCAATTAATGAATTGTCTCCATTTACAGAAGATGCACCACCCCTGAATCCAAATCAGGAGTATAGTTACACGGTATTAAATGTATACCAGGAGAATAATCCTGCATTTACAAGCCCTGTATTCGGAGGAATTGTACCATTTACTTATAGCGATCCGAATGCAGTTCCCAGAACTGATTTGATTTCTCCCGAATCAGATGAGACTTTTTTCTCAGAACCAACCATTGAATTCCGCTGGGAAGATGTTCCGGAGGCTTCAAACTATACAGTAAATTTATTGCAGATAATTCAGCAGCAAGGTGTGGATGTTACGGTTCCTATATGGGTAAGCACCACTACAAATACGGTAATAGAATACCCTGCAATAACTAGCTTAAAAAGTGGAAGATACCAGTGGAATGTGACCACCAACAACGCAACTGGAGGTGGAAGTACAAGCAGTAACCGGTTTTTCAATTACATAATAGAAACCGGGGAACTTGCAGCAAGAATCCGATCCAGTGTTGACAATTCTGTAATCCTCGGGGTTGAGCTTCAGGCACGTGCCATTTCCGGGGGAGTTACTCCGGTGTTACCATTCTTTGTACAAAACTCAACACATGTTGATAGTTTAGTAGCGGGCAGGTATGAGTTAACTGCAGTTAAAGATGGTTATGAAACGGGTACTGCTCAGGCGGTAATAAATGATGACCAAAGGACTTCAGTGACTATTAATCTTGTACCATTTCCGTCTTCCATCCAGGGAATAGTTGAAGATGAAAATGGAGATAAGATTGACGATTCAGAGGTTCTTCTTACGAATCTTTCAAGCGGGGAAGAAAAAATAGCTGTTACGAATAGCAACGGGGAGTTTTCTGTTTCCTTAGAGCAAGGGTCCTATGAAATAGATATTTCAAAATCGGGATATATAAGTCCATCTACTGAAATAGTTACCGTTGATTTAAATGAGCAAAAAAATATTGCCATCCCTTTCGTACTAACTAATGATCAGGCAACGGTTAGTGGCTTTGTATTTAATGAAGATGGTAACGCTGTTCAACAGGCAGATGTGACCATAAGCAATGCTGCACGGTCATATACTGCAAAAACTAACGGAAGTGGAGCCTATCAATTTACAGTAGGAAGTGGCGACTGGACGATCGCGGTAGAAAAAACAGGGTTTATAAAACCAGCAGATATTGATGTTTCATTATCTACCGGCGATATACAGCAGAATGTTGATTTCGTATTGACGGGTAATGCAAATCAGATAACGGGTTTTGTAAGAGAAAGGATTTTTAATGAAGATGGTTCTACCGGAACCACTACCTTTTCTGATATTTTAGTTACAGCCATTCCAAAGGTTGGCACTCCTGTTACAGCGCGGAGTGGACTTAATGGGCAATATACTTTAAGCCTGAAGAGTGGATCTTATACTATTCAAGCTACAGAAAAGAACTATACTTCAGATAAAGATCGTGAACTGTTCATAGGAATTGCTGTTGGTGAAACCATATCCGGCATCGATTTTGAGCTTACTCCTAATCCGAGTTCTATTTCCGGTTCGATATTATTACCGAATGGAAATGGAATTGATGATGCCACAGTAAGCATTCCAAAT
Source organism: Balneolales bacterium (assembly GCA_022360375.1). Taxonomy (GTDB): domain Bacteria; phylum Bacteroidota; class Rhodothermia; order Balneolales; family Balneolaceae; genus HXMU1420-13. The sequence goes on along the minus strand of JAKSCW010000343.1, from coordinate 5,276 downwards.
GTGGGTACAACTCAAACATCAGCCAGTGGGTACTTCAGTATGAGCGTGCCAAGCGGTACACATACGGTTTCGGTGGTAAAACCCGGGTTAGTATCGCCCGATCCAAAAACGGTAACAGTAAATGTGGGGCAGAATTTAACCGGGGTAGATTTTGAAATGATCCCCAACGCCGGTTCAATTTCAGGAACAGTTAATTCCGGTGGGGAAGTACTCTCGAATGTAACACTAACTGCAATAAACACTGCATCCGGATCCAGAAATCAAGTTTTAAATGAGCTGGATGGAGCGTATTCATTTAACCTGCAATCAGGAAATTGGTATATAAAAGCTGAGAAAACGGGTTTTATTCCCGATTCAACAGCATTACTAAACGTGGGTGCAGGTCAGCAGCTTGTAAATCAAAACTTCACATTGCAGGAAAACCTAACAACATTACGAGGCACCATTACTGATGGAGTGAACCCGGTTGGTAATGTGGATGTCATAGTCACTAAAATAGGGGATGAAGATTTTAACCAAACAACAATAACCCAGGTTAATGGAACATATGCACTTGCTTTGCCAAGTGATGAAAGTTACCAGGTACTTGCATCCAAAAATGGGTATCGAAATAGTTCAGATAAGACGGATGGGTTAATTGCAGGTTCAACCGAAGTAGTTGATTTCTCGTTAACGGCAAATCCAAGTTCTGTTTCCGGTACTACGAATACGACTGGTGGAGGGATACTATCGGATGTAAAAATTGTAGCCATCGATACAAGCGATCGCAGGGTAGATAGTACAAATACCGATAATGATGGAACGTATGTGCTAGGTCTTGATCCTGGTACATATATCCTGGAAGCAACAAGACCGGGATATTCTCCTTCCAGTACGAACACCACATTGAGCATTGGCCAAAATATATCCGGGATAAGTTTTAACCTTGCTGAAAACTTTGTGTTCATAAACGGAACCATTGTAACCGAGAGTGATACAGGAATTGAAAATGTATTTGTGAATCTTTCGAGAATTGGTGGCGGAGGAGCAAGCGCTGTTACGAATCAGGATGGGACGTTCACTATTTCCGGGTTAACAGGTGGTGTTTATAGCATCGAACTATCTAAGGCTGGTTTTATTAGTGAAGTTGTTAATGAAGAGGCTGATGATGGGGATTTCCTGACAATAAATACCGTACTTGAACAAAAGAATGGAGGAATGAGTGGGGTTATTACGGATGAAAATGGCCTTTCTGTAAGTGAAGCCACCGTTACTGCTACAAGTTCAGAAGGCATAAACTACATAGCCATCTCTGATGCGAATGGGGTGTACAATCTCACTTCTCTGGAAATTTCTGATTACCAGGTTAATGCTTCTAAAACCGGATATACTTCCGGTAATGCCACGCTAACTTCCATAACAGATGGAGATCTTGAAAAAACAGGAATAAACGTAAACAACCTGATTCCGAATAATGGGGTGCTTAGCGGATTTATTACGGATGAAAATTCAAATACCGCGATTAAAGACGTTCAAATTTCAGCAACTGGCGAACGAGGTGCCGGGTTCGCTTTAACATCTGCGTCGGGTGAGTTTAGTATTACGAATTTAGTCCCCGATTCTTACACGCTGATAAGCTCAAAACAAGGTTATAAATCGGATACTGTATTGGTAGATATCGATCCGGGTTCTCCTGTTGAAACTGTGAACCGCACGCTATTGCCAAACAATGGAACAATAACAGGTATTGTGGCCGATCCTAATGGAACTCCCCTGCCTTTTCGGGTGACTTTAATTGCGTCAAGTAATTCCAATTCATACATAGTTCAATCCAACGACCAGGGTGAATTTATCTTTGAAGGAGTTGAAACCGGGGTGACGTATACAATTACAACGGATATTTACAGAGAGGGGTATAAGAATGTAGAAGTATTGGTAACAGTACCGGCAGGAGAGCCCCAAACCGTGCTTGAAGAAGCAATTACTGTTATAGTTGAGCAAGCTGAAATTAGTGGCTCTACGGGAGTAGCAGAAAGCAGTGTACAGCTATTAGATGCAAATACATCAGAGATCATCCGGCTTATTTCGAGCAATTCAAATGGTGAATATTCTTTTGATTTCCTTCCCGAAGGAAGTTACAGGGTCACTGCTCAGCTTCCGGGCTATACATTCTCTCCGGATACTTCGGATATAATCACAGTTTCTTTTGACGGTTCAAGAACTCAAAATTTTACAAGTATACAAAACATTGGAACGCTTTCTGTTGAGGTTATTGACGAGTTAAATGCCGGGGTCCCAAATGTTGATATTACTATAATCTCTGCAGATACCAGCATCATATTAAATAAAAAAACCAGCGCAAACGGCCTTGCGATTTTCAACGATATTCAGGCAACCACTTATTATGTAGTACGGCCTTCAAAAGAAGGATTTACTGCGAGTCCCGAGAGCAGGGAAATTGAATTGTCTTCAGGAGACTCCATTTCAACCCGCTTTTCCCTTACAGCTAACAATTCTATGCTAAGTGGAATCGTGAATTCTTTAAACGGGACTACTGAAATACCTGAAAATGCCGTAGATGTGCGCGCCATTTTTAGTACTACCGGTCAGGCATTTAATACGTTAACTAATAGTTCAGGAGAATATTCTTTCGAGAGTTTAGCTCCAGGGTCCTATTCCATTATTGCTTCCAAATCAGGGTTTGTGAATGATACCGTTTCCGTAGATTTGGAACCAGGCGAATCACTTACGGCAGATAATTTATTGCTTGGTTCAGCGGCAATTAATATTCAGGGTACCGTACGTTTTAAAGGGGCACCAGCGGAAGGAGTGGAAGTCAGCGCTCTTTCAACTTCTTCATTTGATACTGAAACTAATCGAAATGGAATATTTCGGTTTAATGATGTTCCTGTTAAAACCGGAAGCACTGATACTACCTTGTACCAGGTTAAAGTTACATCCGGAGTTTTTTCTAAAAACTATTTGATAGAGGCTGTTTCTTCCCAGATAGGAACCACAATCGTTGTTCCGGTCACCAACTTACCAAGTGGTCAAATTAATCTTACTGTAACAGACGGGGTAGATCCGTTGGATGGAGCCGAAGTTATATTTGGAATATCCGGTGGGGAGTCAGAAACCATAATCACAGGTGAAGATGGCTCTTATTCTTCTTCTGAGAACCTGCGTGAAGGAAGTTACGTGGCATCAGTATCAAAGCAAGGGTATTTATTTCCGCAAAACACGATAACCATTGATTTGCCATCAGATACCACTATTCTCGATACCGATATATTACTTCCTTATGTACAGGTTGAGGTTTCAGAAATACTGGCGAATGCAGAAACAAAAGTGGCAGTAGTGAACAGGCCTGGTTTTGATAATACAGGTGCTACCGGAACATTATTCTACAAAAAGAATTCAGATGCTGTTTTTTCTGAGCTGGGTATGTCTCAGATTGGAGATACTCTTCAGGCATTTATTCCGGCGTTAAACTCAACCGAAGAGATCTCCTTTTATACGATTATTGATGATTCTTTATTAAACAACCGTTTTATAAGCAGCCAGGCAACTATTATTCCTTTAGCAAGCGGAATACTTTCAAACATTCTTATTACCCCGAATGTAAATAGGCAAAACCTGCGGGTTGGAGATTCATTCAACCTTACATTGACCGCCAGGGATGGAATAAGTGAGTCTTTAGAAGATGAGTTTACAGGAGAGAATCCACAAGGGGTAATTAGTTGGGAAGTGGCTAATGAAATGAGTGGAATTGAGCTTAGCAACCAAAACGGAACCTCGATACTGCTTCGTGCCATTGAAGAAGGAAGCTACACCGTAAGAGTATCTGCTAATTTAGGAGGAACCACTCTGAGTACAAATCTGGAGATTGATGTTTCAAATATTCCTTTGCGGGAAATAATTGTAAGTGCGCCAGGCAAGCAATTAAATAATTCAGAAGAACATTTGTTCAATTATTCAGCCATCGATACTTCCGGAAATGCAGTGTTCCTGGGAGATGGGTTAAGCTGGTCTGTTAATCCGCCAACCTCTGCAACCATTGACAGCCGGGGCTTACTCACTCCGTCAAATTCATCTGTTTTTGGTTCATTTACGGTTTCAATTTTTGATTCATTATCCGGATTAACCGGTACTTCAGAGTTGATAGAGCTGGTAGCCAGAATACAGCCAGATGAGCAATACCGGTTAATCAATGGAAATGGCCTGGAACTGGAATTGCCAATTGGGTCAGTAGATATACCTTCCCAGGTATCCTTGAATGAAACCGTCCCGCCATCGACAAAGAAATTTATTTTTGCCCAGGGATCTGATGAAAGTTACACAGTCGGAGACCGAATCTATGTTTTATCCTTCAGTGGTGGGGACTTACAAAATGAAGCCTTGTTAAGTTTACCCGTTGATACTACTATTTCGGAATTAAATACGGGACAGCGAGAAATAGCCAGATTCAATTTTACAACCTTACAGTGGCAGATTTTGAATCAGGTTTCAGGGAAAACATCCCGCGCCTTTTCAGAAGGTACTGTAGCTATTGAAAACCTGGGTCAGTTTGCAGTAATGGCAGCTAACGAACCGTTGGGGTTAAGATACCCTGCAGTGCTTCCAAGTCCGTTTTCACCAGACATTGCACCAGTAAAAATCGGGTATTGGTTGGATACTGCATTTCCTCCTGCTAAGGTTTCGATTAAAATCTATAACATTCGCGGAGAATTGGTTAGAACATTGCTGGAGGACGATTTACAACAGCCAGGAAGATATGGTTCGGCTTCCGGAGAAAAAGAAATTACATGGGATGGATTAACCAACGACGGAAGGATGGCAAGAAATGGACGTTATGTAATCCAGATTAAAGCCGAAGACCAACAAAGAGAAGATGTAAAATTGCTGCAGGTGGTACTTATCAAATAAATGAGATTTCCTAAAATACATATCATCCTCATTATCCTTTTTGGAATTTCAGGTTCCGGATTCGGGCAAAGCCTTTCGGGTATTCCGGCTTCTTTTGTCGATATAGGTTTTGGAACCCGCCCGGTAGGAATGGGCTACGCATTTGTTGGGCTGGCAGATGATGAAAATGCTACTTATTGGAACCCTGCTGGATTGGCATTAACCAGAGATATTACAGCGGGTTTTTCCCAAATCGATCAATTAGGCTTGATAACCTATAATTATGCTTCGGTAGCAGTGCCTTTACCAGGCCAAAAACATACCCTTGGAATTACCGCAATCTCTTCCGGTGACGATGCATTGGAAGAACTTTCATTCCACCTGGGGTATGG
>JAKSCW010000186.1 GCA_022360375.1 Balneolales bacterium | reverse complement strand
CAAATTGAGTGATATTTACCCGCTTAACTCCAGCCCTGATTGCGTCAAATCCCAGATCCAATTTTGGAATCATTCCATCAGTAATCACTTTCTGGTTTTTCAACACCTGATAAAAATCCCAATTCATTATTGAAATCAACCTGCCGTCATGCATCACACCTGGCCTGTCAAAACACAATGAAAGTTCAACATTTGAATGTTCGGCCAATGCCCGTGCTACAAAAGAAGCAATAGCATCAGCGTTGGTGTTTAACATTGAACCATTCCCATCATGCGTAAGAGGGGCTAATACAGGAACAACTTCCTTATCAAGTAAACCGACAAGCGCTTCGGCATCTACCTTATCTATATCTCCCACAAAGCCGAAATCGATCGGTTCAGCTGGTCTCCTCTCAGACCGGATCACATTTAAATCCGCCCCGGTCAAACCAATCGCATTAATCTTCTGAGCCTGAAGCTGAGCAACCAATTTCTTGTTGACCAACCCGCCATACACCATGGTCACTACATCCAGCATCCCGGTATCAGTTACCCGCCGTCCATCGATCATTTTAGCTTCAATTCCGAGTTTTTTTCCAATCTTTGTTGCAGTAATTCCACCACCATGCACCAAAACTTTCTTACTAGTAAGTTGGGTAAAACTCTGTAGAAAAGAATCCAAAAATTCATCACTTTCGGCAACTTTTCCACCAATTTTCACAACATGGATGGTTTCCATTACATTGCCTCCAGGATTTTCTTTAGTATAGTTTGCATACTTACAATCCGGTTCGCTGCTTCTTCAATCACCAAACTTCGGTTACTGTCTAATACGGCGTCTTCCACTACTACATTTCGGCGTACCGGAAGACAGTGGAGGAACTTTCCTCCGTTTGTCAAACTCATTTTAGCCTCGGTAACCATCCAGTTTTTATCAGTAGATACAACGGTGCCATAGTCAATAAAGCTACTCCAATTCTTGGCATATACGAAATCTGCACCTTCAAAAGCCTTGTTTTGATCGTATTCCACGTCCACATCAGACATCACTTCCGGATACAACTCATACCCTTTCGGGTGTGTTACTACTAAGTTAAACCCTGCTTTTGATACCCACTCTACAAATGAATTTGCCACTGCTTGCGGTAATGCCCTGGGATGGGGAGCCCAGGTCAATACTACTTTTGGTTTGGCTACCTGTTTGTGTGCCTCTATCGTTATCAAATCTGCAAGCGCCTGCAATGGATGTCCGGTTGATGATTCCATGTTTATCACAGGTATTCTGCAATACTTCACAAAAGCACTTAATACCTTTTCTGAGTAATCTTCCGCTTGGTTTTTCAACTCAGCAAAAGCCCGAATAGCAACAATATCAAAATAGGCACCGATTACTGCCGCTGCTTCTTTAATATGCTCAGCTTTGTCACCATTCATTACAACCCCATCTGCAAACTCCAGTTTCCAGCTTCCGGCATTCACATCCAAAACCACAACTTCAAGCCCCAGGTTGGCAGCAGCCCGCTGCGAACTTAACCGGGTCCGTAAACTTGGATTCAGAAAAAGCAAACATACTGACTTATTATGCCCTAGTGATTTCCATGCAAAAGGGTTTTGTTTCACCTCTTTGGCTTCTGCCAGCAAATCTTCGAGATTTGGAACATCTTTACTACTCAAAAAATGGTTCACTGTAATACCTCCTGTAAAGCGCTTAAAAACTGGTTAGCATCTTCTTTCGTTATATTAAGCGGTGGTAATAAGCGAATAGTGTTTTTGTTCGACGAAGAGCCAGTAAAGACTTTCTGCTCGTACAGCAATTTCTTACGAAGATCTGCAACCGGGAAACCGAACTCCGCACCAATCATTAGTCCTTTGCCCCGAACTTCTTTTATGTCTTCAAACTTCTGAAGCTCTTCCATCAGGTAATCGCCCACTTCTGCTGCATTCCGAATCAGTTTTTCATTCTCTAACACTTCCAAAACAGCGAGTGTAGCAGCACAAGCGAGGTGGTTTCCTCCAAAAGTAGTTCCTAACATGCCGTGCTTGGCTTCGAATTTAGGATCCGTAAGGATTCCTCCAACAGGAAAACCATTCCCCATTCCTTTTGCCATAGTGATTATATCGGGCTGAATAAACGAATGCTGGTGTGCAAAGAAACGACCGGTACGACCAAACCCGGATTGCACTTCATCCAGAATCAATACCGAGTCATTCTTGTCGCAGAGTGCTCTCAGGTGTCGAAGAAAATCGGCACTAGCCATATTTATTCCTCCCACCCCCTGGATTCCTTCAATAATAACCGCGCAAATATCTCCTTCATTTAGTGCTTTTCCCACTCCTTCAAAATCTTCTAACCCAAAGCGAAGTATCTCTGCTCCTTCATTTACGGGAAACAATATCTTTGGATTGTCAGTCGCAGCAACGGCCAGCGAAGTTCGCCCGTGAAATGCGTTATCAAAAGCAATGATCTTCTTTCTTCCATTGTATGCCGAAGCCACTTTAAACGCATTTTCAGTTGCTTCTGCGCCAGAATTGCAAAGAAATACATTCCAGTTGAAATAGCCACATTGCTCGCCAAGTGCATGGGCCAAATCCTTTTGGATGGTGATAGGTACCGAGTTAGAATAAAAACCCAATTTCCCAAGTTGCTCGCTGATACGCTCCACATAGGTTGGGTGGCCATGGCCTATGGAAATTACCGCATGCCCTCCATAGAAATCCAGGTACTTGGTTCCCTGGCGATCATACAAGAGGCACCCGTCGGCTTCTACCGGCTCTACATCAAATAATGGATAAACATCAAATAATTTCATTCTGCAATACGGTTTATTTTTTCGAAGGAAGCCACAATTCCTTTGATTAATGCTGAGCTTAATCCTTGGTGCTCCATTTCGTTTAAACCGGCAATGGTACACCCCATAGGGGTAGTTACACGGTCAATTTCTCTTTCGGGGTGAGCGTTAACTTCCACGAGTAAGGATGCCGCCCCGCGTGCCGTTTGCATTGCTATTTTTTGAGCTTCTTCTGCTTCAAACCCCAATTCTATTCCCCCCTGAGTTGCTGCACGAATGTATCGAAGAAAGAATGCAATTCCACTGGCAGCAAGCACGGTTGCTGCTTTCATAAGGCGCTCTTCAATAATCAGTGTTTCTCCCAACGACTTGAACATCCCTTCTACTTCACTCACATACTTTCCAGCCCTCTCATTTCCGCAAATGCATGTCATAGATTCTGAAATTGCTGCAGCCGTATTCGGCATGGAGCGAACGATCGGGTATTCTTCCTTCATTAAATCTGAAATTTTTTGGAGCGTGACTCCTGTAATGGTCGAAACCAAAACATGATGTTCATGGTCCAGCTCAGGTTCGATTTCATGAAGCAAACCTGCCAATTGTTTCGGCTGAACACATAAAAAAACAAACTTGGATGCCTGCACAGCCTCAAGATTATTGGAAGTGGTTTTAAACCCTGATTCCCTGAGATGTTCAATACGCTGAACATTTCGTCGGGTAAGGATAATATTCTCAGCTCCAAAATAATTTGCGAATCCTTTGGCGATCGAAATACCAAGGTTCCCGGCTCCTAAAATTGCGAGTGTGTCTGATTTCATAACTAGAAGGCTGAAGATTTCAGGTTTAATCCGGTAGTTTCATCCAAACCGAATATCAGGTTCATATTCTGGACAGCCTGCCCCGAGGCTCCCTTCAACAAATTGTCGATAACCCCTGTTACCAGCAATTGATCTCCTTCTTTTGAAAGATGTATTATGGCTTTATTCGTATTTACCACGCGTTTTACATCAGGTTGACTTCCGGAAATGAGCGTAAACGGATGGAGAGAGTAAAAGTCTTCATAGATGGAAGCTGCTTCCTCTAAATCTCCATCAAATTTGGTGTAGCATGCAGCAAGAATTCCTCGGGTAAAAGCTCCTCTCATAGGTATAAAATGCACACTTTCATTAAACCCAGGCTGAAGCTGTTGCAGGCTCTGTTTGATTTCTGCTAAATGCTGATGGGTAAATGCCTTGTACACAGACGCATTATTACTGCGCCAGCTGAAGTGGGTGGTTGCCGTTGGATTTTGCCCGGCACCCGTACTCCCGGTAATTGCAGAAACATGAACAGAATTATTAAGCAATCCCGCAAACGCCAATGGTAAAAGACTAAGCTGAATGCATGTAGCAAAACAACCCGGATTTGCCACATTTTGCGCAGCTTTTATAGCTTCACGATTTAATTCGGGAAGTCCATACACAAAATCATGGGAATTGCTGTTTAACCTGAAATCGGAACTTAAATCGATAATCCTTGAAGATTCAGGAATCTGTCCGTTTTCCAAAATTTGCTTTGACTTACCGTGCCCGGAACAAAGAAAAACTATGTCGGTTTCTTCAGAAATTGTATTGCTGAAAGTAAGATCGGTATTTCCTTCCACATCAGGGTGGGCGGTATGTAACGGTTCCCCGGAATGGCTGCCACTCATCACAGATACCACTTCTGTTTCAGGATGATGGATTAGAATTCGCAACAATTCTCCGGCTGTGTATCCGGCACCTCCAATTATTCCTGCTTTAATCATCCCTGTATCCCCTTTTGAATAAGCATGGCGTTACCCAATATTTTTGTAAACCCCTTTACATCCTCTCCTGACCAGCCCTGGTTCATTTCACCATATTGTCCAAATTTTGAGGCCATCAAATCAAACTCTGATTCAATGCCTTGCAGTTCAAAACGCTTTGGTTCCAATTTTACAAACACTTTTCCCGTCACATTATTTTGTGTGTGTTCTAAGAATTTTTCTATATCTCTCATCACCGGGTCAAGAAATTGTCCTTCATGCATTAGCATACCATAAAAATCCCCCAATTGATCCTTCCAATACAATTGCCATT
>JAKSCW010000350.1 GCA_022360375.1 Balneolales bacterium | reverse complement strand
GCTTTCCAAATGGTTAAAAAAGATTGGTTTGATATTATTTTTATGGATATTCAGATGCCGGTTATGGATGGATTTGAAGCATCAAGGGCAATTTCAAACCTATATAAAGGGAGACAAAAACCAATAATCATAGCAGTAACTGCTAATGTTTTGGGCACTGATATCGAAGAATATACATCGGCAGGAATAAATGAATACATTAGTAAACCCATTACAAAGAATTCACTCTGGGATGTTCTTTCCAAATTTATCTGAAGAGATATTTCTGTGCAAAGCGATACATATTCAACATCTTTTGATCTCTAAACTTCCACGGGCACTTTATACTGCTCGAATTCCATATCCAGCAATTCACTAAGCACTTCCTTCGCCCAAAGGGTATTAATCTGAGCGCCCATCTTGATTAGAATACTGTATAATCCGGTATGTACGCGGCTCGTGTATAAGAAGTGTTTAGACCCTCTAAGTTCATTTGAAAGCGGAGCCTCTTTAGTAAAGTGGCGAATTTCCGCGTCGTATTCCTGGCTATCAAAATTAAAGGTGTCATATCTGTATGGTTTCGAAAACATAATGCCATAATTGCGGGCAAAGTTGTAATACTCCAATTCACGTTCCTGCACCTTAGCGTTGGGATTGATTACATCCAGTTTGATGTATAGTTCCCGAATAGCTTCCTGATCATTAGCAAGGTGAGTGGGTAACAATTTCAGATAATTTCGGAAGAATACGTCCGGAAACAACTTTACACACCCAAAATCTATTACTCCCAATTTTCCATCATGGGTAAAGAGAAAGTTACCAGGGTGAGTGTCTGCATGTACATAGCCACCAACACGTATTTCTTCATGGAAGAAATCCCAGATTAATTGACCAAAATGATTCCGTTCTTCCTGGCTGGGGTTTTCTTTTAAGAAATCACCAAGATGACGGCCCTCCACAAAAGTCATAGTCAATACTTTTTCAGTAGAAAATTCCTGGATCCATTCCGGTATAATTATAGTATCCGAACCAAATCGTTTTCTGAATTGATCAATTTGCGATCCCTCATGGATATAATCAGTTTCTTCAAGTAATGTCTTCTTAATTTCATTGAAATAAGTATCAATATCAGAGCCTTTTTTTATGATTCGCTTCGCTAATGATTTTGCAACAGCCATATCCGAGTTAATTGTTTCGCGGACATTGGGATACTGAATTTTTACGGCCACTTTTCGGCCGTCTTTCAATTCAGCCCGGTGTACCTGCCCTATAGAGGCTGCAGCAAAGGCTTCAGGTTCAAATTTGTTGAAAATCTTTTCAGGGTAATCACCCAATTCTCTTTTTATGATGGAGCGAACCAATGCTTTATTAATTGGTGGAACTGAGTATTGGGCCTGGCTCATCACTTCCGCAAATTCCTCGGGAAGGAACCCATTGTCCATGCTCATGCCCTGCGCAATTTTCAGGGCGGTTCCACGAAGCTTAGTGAATTCTTTAAAAACCTCGTTGGCATTGGTTTTATGGAATTCTTTTGAGTCGTCTGCTTTACCGGTCACTTTCTTTTTTATGTACCTTTGCGCATAATTGGTACCTACTTTCAGTCCGGTTTTAGCAATAATTTTACCTCTCTCAAACCTGGACGATGGAAAATCACTCATCCTTATCTTCTCCTTCTGTTTCTTCGTTAGAGTCACCCTGTTTTTCTTTAGATTCACTCCAATTCCAGCAATCCTCTAATTTTGAAAAAGGGTTTTCAAAACTTGTGGAACCAAATACAAATTTAAACAAGTCAAAAGTTTTGTCTACCGTTTTGTTGTAAACGATTTCTTCAAAAAGGGAGGCCGATTTATCAGCCAAAGCAAGTGTTCTTTCCTTGTTTTCTGAATGATCATTCAACCAAAAATTCACAAGGAAAAGATATTGAGTTGCTAAAGTTTTGTAGTAAAAGTCATTCATAAAGAAAGCCGCACTAACAGCTATATCCGCATCATTGTTCAGAAAATCCTTAAACAAGGTGGTCACCTCTTCATGGTATTCTGATCCTGTCCATGTATCGAATCCGTATTTTTTGAAAGTATCTGATACGAATTCCATTTTTTCGCTCATCATATCAAAACTGGTGTATATAAAATTTGAAAACTTTTCACTAATGGAATACGAATCAAAGTCGTCGATTTCGTCTATCATTGCCCAATACTGAAATACCAGCGAAGGGTAGTAATAAGCCAAAATTGCTTTCTTATTTGGGAAACAGGAATAGATTTCGGTAGCCGAAAGTTTTGTTTTTTCCACTAAATCCGGGATAGAAATCCGGCCTTTATTCAAATAAATATCTACCGCTGCCCACGAAATTTCGATTTTTTTGTTAATCTCTTCTGCTTTCATCTATGAATAGTATTTTGAATTGCTAAACAAACGCCGGATTATTGACGTTCGTTCATGTTCCAATAAATACTTTTACTCTATAAACTCGCTATAGTTCTACAATGAATCATAAACGTGACGCCCTATTTCTGACGCTATGTGGAATTTTCCTTACTTCACTTGTACTGGGAAACGTAATTGGTACTACAAAGTTTGTTACTCTTTTTACTATTGATATGCCAGGATGGCTTCAGGTTCTCACTCCCGAACTAGTCCGAAATGGGAGTGTTTACACGATGAGTGTACCTGCCGGTGTTATTGCCTACCCATTTACCTTTTTAGCCACCGACTTAATTTCTGAATTGTTTGGACGGAAGAAAGCTCAGCTTTTGGTATGGGTTGGTTTTGGTATGAATTTCTTTATGCTTTTGTTGATGAGTATCAATCACTGGCTGCCAAATTCAGCCGGAGTAAGTGGTGGTTTGGATTTATTCGAGGGGGTCTATCAATTTATGGTTGGTAACGTGATTGCAAGTATGATAGCCTATTTGGTTGCACAAAGTGTGGATGTTCGTTTATTCCATTTTTGGAAAAGAAAAACCAAAGGAAAGTATTTGTGGGTTCGAAATAATGGTTCTACCATGTTTAGTCAGCTGGTTGATTCTACCGCAATCCTATCTATTCTTTACATTGCAGGTAATTTAGGAGATAGCATTAATACTATTGGAGCCCTGATTATTCTAATCATAAACTCCTATTTGTTTAAATTCTTTTTTGCTTTATTCGATACCCCTCTAATCTATTTAGGTGTGAAGCTGTTCAAAGAATTTGATGAAGATCCTGATGGTTACAGTCTTTATGAAAAGGCGGAAGAATTATCTTAACATTCGGGTAATTTTTTTGAAATAAAACTTGCCTTGGATAAGGGCTTTGCCGTACCTTTGTAATCCTTTCTCGGAAATGAAATGGCTGATCAGAATCGAAGGTTTTGAACGGCTTTTTTTATCTCTGAAGAATGGTGTTCTTTGAATATATTGAAGCATAAAACAGATTGTTTGTGCGAGCTAGTAAACTTGATATTCTTTTGAATGTAAGGAAGCGTAGGGTCAGGCTCACGGAGTATATATTATGTATTT
>JAKSCW010000045.1 GCA_022360375.1 Balneolales bacterium | reverse complement strand
AGTTTAAGGAATGATATTTTTAATCGTTAGAGCAAAAATTTATAAGCTCTTTACCCTTGCTAATTACTCTTGAAGTACCAAAAACGGGTTCAACCGATGTTAAGGAACGGAATTGCTCTTTCTCTTTACGAAGTTGAAGAGCACGGATAACAAATTCTCTGTTCCTATTCTTTTCGTTGTTCAAAGTTGATTAAGGGGACGTTGGCGTTCCCGTCCATGTTGAATCGCTTTCAAAAGTCCTTCCCATTGCTCTGAACTGGCGTACAAAAGGTAATTTATTACGTACTGATGGAGCAAATTGATGGTATTCTACCATAAACAGTCGTTCTGTTTCGGGATCATAATACGTAAAGTTTACAAATGGTCCACCCATGGCTCCGTTTATCATGTGCCATGTTCCCAATGTTTCGTACACCAATAACCGCCCTTTTTGAAAGCTTGCAGTATTTACTTCGCGGCGATATTCGGTTGACAAATACATGTTTTCCCGGCTTCCCTTAAAATATTCCTGGAGCAATGAATCACGAGTCGTATTAATCCAATCATCATCAAGAAAACTTATATCCGATACATTATCCTTACTCCAGATAAACATTCTGCGTTCATTTTGTGGTAGTAACCTCCGGTATGTTTGGAAATCAAGAGTATCAACTCCTTTTATATAATCGTGCTGAAAACGCACCATAAACCCTTTTTCCTGCCACAAAGAATCAGAATACTGAGTCTGTTCCTTTTTGTCATATACTTCCCAGGTCCAACGCTGCATTTCTTTATCAAATGCATTACGTAACAGCGCCTGTTCAGAATTTCGAATCTTTTCAGCCAACACAGAGTCTGAAGTAGAGGTAAGAATTAAGGCATATTGATCTTTAAACCATTGATCTTCAATCGGGAATGCAAAGCTTTCGCCACTTCGGACTCTTGCCTCTACTCCATCATCCAAAAAAGCCTGTATCTGGCGGCCTACATTAGAATCTTCATCAATTGGTGCTGCGAAAATGATGTTCTTGGATTGCCTGATTCTTTCAAGCTGATCTCTTGACCGAATACTGGTGAACAACAATTCATAATTAGATTCAGGTCTTGGAAGTGTAAAAATCAGCTTTCCAAAGGTATCGCGGATAGCATTTGCAGTTTCGCTTTCCCATTGTGTGGAATCCATCACCACGATAAATTCACGAACACTTCCTTTGGAACGCTCTCGATAATCTACATTACAAGCCGTTGTAATAAAGGCTAGAACAAATACAAAAATACCTGCTATTCTCTTCATCTTCTTATTTTAGGAACCAAATTTTAGTGAATGTACAAATTTAAAAACGTCCTGTTTCCAGTTTTCGTTTGGATAGGACGCACGAATTTTATCAATTAGCGCACTTCCAACAATAAAACCATCAGCATTTGCTGCTATACGCTCTGCGTCTGCATGCGACTTAATTCCGAAGCCGATCATTACGGGATTTTTAGTCACTTTGGTACGAACTTTTTGGATGAATTGACTAACTGATTTAGAAACCTCTTCTCCGTCTCGCGCGCCAGTAACTCCTGTTACAGAAACGCAATATACAAACCCATCCGATTTTTCATCAGCGAGTACCATCCGTTCATCAGTGGTATTTGGAGCAACCAAATAAATGACAGGTAAACCATTCATTTTGGCTTCTTTTTCTATTAATCCACTTTCTTCTATGGGAATATCGGGAAGGATTAATCCATCTACCCCTACTTGCCTCGCCTTTTTACAAAACTCGGAAACCCCATAGCGAAGCACTGGATTCATATACCCCATCAAAATAATCGGGATTTCAGATTTAGTGCGAACTTCCGCTACCATCTCAAAAATCTTGTCGATGGAAATTCCGGCTTCAATGGCTACATCACTGGAATACTGAATGGTAGGACCATCAGCAAGCGGGTCACTGAATGGCATCCCCAGCTCGATCATATCTGCTCCATTTTGTTCAAAGCCAAGAATTAAATCCACTGTGGACTCTAAATCAGGATAACCGGCGGTGATGAATAAATTCATCAACTTTTCGCCGGTCTCTTTTTCTTCGAATTTCTTTGTTATTCGGTTCATTAAAGATTTTCAGAAATGGTTTTCATGTCTTTATCTCCTCGACCGGAGAGATTCAAAATTACAATCTCGTCACTGGTTGTGCGTGGCATCAGATTCTCTAACCAGGCAAAGGCATGCGCTGTTTCCAGGGCCGGGATAATTCCTTCTGTTCGGGAAAGTAGCTTTAGTGCTTCCATCGCGTCGCTATCGGTAACAGCATGATAGCTTACACGACCGGAATCATGCAGATAGGAATGCTCTGGTCCAATTCCAGGATAATCGAGACCTGCAGAAATGGAATGTGCCAGTTCAATCTGACCATTTTTATCATGAAGCAAATAGCTTAATGAGCCATGCAAAATACCCGGAGTGCCTTTGGTTATTGTAGCTGCCGTTTGCCCTGAATCTACACCATAGCCTGCAGCCTCTACCCCTATGATGTTCACCTCGTCATCCATGAAAGGATAAAATAGCCCAAGCGCGTTAGACCCCCCTCCCACACAAGCAACAAGATAATCCGGCAAGCGGCCTTCGGCTTCTAAAATTTGTCGTTTAGTCTCATCACCAATTACCCTGTGAAAGTTTCGCACCATCATAGGGTAAGGATGCGGCCCAACCACTGAGCCAATGATGTAAAATGTATCATGAACATTGGTCACCCAATCACGAATAGCTTCATTAGTGGCATCTTTCAAGGTGCGACTTCCTGACAATGCAGGAACAACTTTAGCGCCTAGCATTTTCATTCTGGCCACATTTGGTGCTTGACGTGCAATATCAATTTCGCCCATATAGACAATACATTCAAGCCCCATTAAGGCACAAACTGTTGCAGTAGCAACACCGTGTTGGCCAGCTCCTGTTTCGGCAATAATTCT
>JAKSCW010000046.1 GCA_022360375.1 Balneolales bacterium | reverse complement strand
AGGAGAAAAAAATTGTAGTTGAGCCTGAAAATATTCAACTAGAAGTAAATGAAGAGGTTCAGCTTACAGCAAAAGTGGTGGATGAAAATGGTGAAACATTACAGGATACGGTTTCATTTTTTTTACAGGGCCGAAGCTCCCGACGTAGCCTTGTTTTAGCTGAAGGAAATATGCTTAAAGCAATGGCTCCGGGCATATTTCGGCTGAGTGCAAGAACTTTCGGGGAAGAACGATTACGGTATGACTTCACTATAAATGTAGCCTACCCACCCATTACCTCGGTTGAATTCATGAAAATGCCTTCCAAATTATACGCAAATACAGGTTTCCAGCTGGAATTGGAAATAAAGGATGAAATGGGAGTAATTCGCGATAACGCAGAGGTAAACGTATACTCAGAAAATGATGAGATCGCTACAGTTGACGAGTTCTTAAATTTGACCATCCATAAAGAAGGGTCATTGAATTTGATTGCAGAAGTCGAGGAAATATCAGCGAACTTTAATACCCGTGTTCAACGGAATCCTGTTACTTCTATTGAGCTTTCCCACAATTATGAAGAAGAAACTATTCGCACCGGCGACGTGATCACATTTCTTGCAAACCCTGTAGACAGAAGGGGAAGAACAGTAGAAGAAATACCCATTTCGTATTCCTATATCGCGCGGCCAGATGACCAATTAGGCCAGGGAGCATCCGCTCTTATAGAACAGGATGGAAAATTTGTTGCGAATAAACCTGGTTTATACACGGTAATGGCCCGCTCTGGTAATCTTTTTGCAGAACAAACTTTCCGGGTGATTTACCGGGATGTTCAGCTTCCTATTCAGGTGGTTGGCAAGGGAATCGTTCCGGATGTAAAAACCTCTGATTTATGGGTGTGGGAAGGTGTTGATGGAAGAGACTATGCCGTCACCGGAACATGGGGAGCTCGTGGTGAGGCATTCTTCTGGGATGTTACTGATCCAACAAACATCCATACCATCGACACTGTTACTGTTGACGCCCGTACAGTGAATGACGTAAAAGTTTCGGAAGACGGAACCATAGCTGTGATTACACGTGAGGGAGCTTCAAATAGAAAAAATGGGATTATTATTTTGGATGTAACGAATCCAGGTGATGTAAAAATCCTTTCAGAATATACTGATGGACTTACCGGTGGCGTTCATAACTCCTTTATCTATGAGAATCATGTATATGCGGTAAATAATGGGCGAAAATATGATATCATTAACATCGAAGACCCAACCAATCCTTATACAGTAAGTGTGGTTGAACTGGATACACCCGGGCACGCTATTCATGATGTTTGGATTGAAGACGGTATCGCCTATTCAAGTAACTGGAGTGATGGCATAGTAGCGGTAGATATCGGAAGCAATAGCAGTGCGGATATGCCTGGCGCCGGTGGTTCTCCTGAAAACCCGGTTAAACTTGGAAGCTACACCTATCCAAGTGGATGGAATCATGCTGCATTTCCTTTCAAAAGTAAATCTACCGGAGATTTTTATGTGGCTGCCGGAGACGAAGCTTTTCCCTATGGACTCAATTTGGAGGGTCCGAACCGGGCAGCTGGTTGGATTCATTTTGTGAAGTTCGATGGCTGGGATAACCCCGAAGAAGTAGCCCGTTACCAGGTTCCGGAAGCAGGTTCTCATAATTACTGGATTGAAGATGACATTCTGTATGCTGCATTTTACAATGGAGGGTTGCGGGTAGTAGATATTTCAGGCGAATTGATGGGAGACTTATATGAACAAGGCCGCGAGATAGCGTTATTCATTCCCACAGATAAGAATGCCGCTATTCCAAATGCTGCATTTACCTGGGGCCCTCAACCTTACAAAGGGCATATTTTCATTTCCGATTGGAACTCAGGGCTTTGGGCGTTAAAACTCGGTGAATCAACTTCAAGCGGAACTTATTAAGTTATGAGCAGACCTGTTTTTTTCACATTTATTCTTCTTTTATTTCTTTGTGTTGATGTGAAGGCGCAAAACTATTATGCCTATGTAGCCGCAGAATCAGAAGATGAAGTTCATTTGATTCACTTCGATGCTGAAAGTAAAAAAGTAGAAATTGCCAAAACTATACCGGTAGGTCGTTATCCGGCAGAGAATGATGGCCCCCACGGTATGACCGTTTCCCCTGATGGAAAATATTGGTTTGTATCCATTGCTCATGGTAATCCCTATGGTTGGCTGGCTAAGTACAAAACCGGCTCGGATGAACTGATTGGCACTGTAGATTTAGGCCTTTTCCCTGCCACAATGGAAATCTCTGAGCAAACAGGTCTATTGTATGTTGTAAATTTCAATCTTCATGGTGAAATGGAACCCAGTTCAGTAATGGTGGTAGATTATGAATCCATGGATGTATTGGATGAAATCGAAACCGGGATCATGCCCCATGGAAGTAGAATGAACAGCTCGGGAACAAGAAAGTATCATGTATCTATGATGACAGATGAACTTATAGAAATCAACACTACCGGGATGTCGGTTGAACGAAGATTATCGTTGGGAAAAAATGCAATGGGCATGGAAATGGGTTCAATGGGAAACATGGATCATAGTTCAATGGGGCATGGGCATATGGAACATAATCCGGTAGAAAAACCAACCTGGGTCGATCCTCACCCAACCAAGCCGTTGGTGTACATTGCAGGGAATGGTTCTGACGAAATAATAGAGGTGCATACCGATAACTGGGAAATTACCCGTCGATTCAATTCCGGGAAAGCACCCTACAACCTGGAAGTCTCCCCTGATGGAAAGCTATTAGTTGTAAGTTATAAAGGAGAAGCAGCAACAGGTATCTGGGATTTAGAATCCGGAAGTGAATTGGCTAAAATTCCAAGTACACGAAAGGTTACGCATGGTGTTACCGTCACTCCTGATAGCAAATTTGCCTTCATCACGGTGGAAGGGATAGGCGGAGAACCGGGTTCAGTCGAAATCATTGATTTGGAAAAACGCGAATTGGTTGATTATGTAGAGACCGGGAAACAGGCAGGAGGAATCTACTTCTGGAAGCAGGTTAACTAAGCTCTTCGTAAATAAATGGAATGACTCACATTTTTTCCCTTTGCCTCTAAAGAAGCAATATCATCTTTATCGAGGGGTTCAATGATGTAGCCAAGCTTTTCGGCTACACTTATAATAAGCGGTTCCAACCTGCCTTTATCTGTATTCAGTTTTATAAAAGCCCCACCAGTGCGCAGGTCAATTTTTTTGATAGAGCGGGCCAGCATATCCGCGCATCGAATAACTTCTTTTGAAGTAAACGTTTCCTTTCCTGATATTTTTGGTGGTTTAAATTTTTTTGTTGAGATACTCATCGATTGTATCTCTTTGGTACGAATATCTGGTTGCAGCCATTCTAATTGATGATCTAATGACTTTATATAATAAGCCAGATACCTGGGATTTTTACTCTCTATACTGAACATCAAATCATCAATCCAGATATCCTTCACAAACTCAACATCGATATCAAACCAAATACTTCCTTCTTCAAATTCAAATGCTGCGAAGGTGCCTTCTTTGGATTCATTTAACAACTTTAATGGAAGTAGTTCGTCAAATTTTTCCACATGAAGGTTTGATTCATTAGTAGGCTGAATCTTTAAAAACACTTCATCTTCTCGTACAGATATGAAATCAGGAGCACTATTTTCCACTTCACATTCAAGAGGCTGCAATTTTAAGAGAATACGTGCATTACCATCCTTAATAGGATGATTGAATGCTTTATCTATAATTTCGCTTAGCTCCATTACTCTAAAATAATTCAATTATTTGAGTTTTTTTATCGAATCAAGATGAGAATAATTTAATAAACTCAAAATTTAGTCATAACTAAATTTTATTTTTGTCTAGACAAAATGTATATTCCAATAAAAAATGATTGTACCTGAATGGTTTCTGTCACTTAATCCAATTGTTCAAGCACTGCTAGGGGGGCTTTTCACCTGGGGGTTTACTGCATTGGGAGCGTCTCTTGTTTTTTTCACCAAAAAAGTAAACTACACGCTTTTAGATAGCATGCTTGGTTTTGCCGCAGGTGTAATGATTGCGGCAAGTGTATGGTCGCTTATCATCCCATCCATTGACATGGCAGAAGCCCAGGGAGTTATCCCTTATCTTCCTGCCGTAATCGGATTTCTTTTAGGAGGGGTGTTTTTACGAATTTGCGATCAGTACTTACCCCACCTGCATATTGGTTTGTCCAAAGAACAAGCTGAAGGAATTCCTACAAAATGGAGACGATCAACTTTGCTGGTGCTTGCGATTACTTTGCATAATATCCCTGAAGGTTTAGCAGTGGGAGTATTATTTGGTGCCGCTTTTTCCGGAGTTGACCCTTCCGGAACCGCTACAGTAGCTGCAGCGATTACACTTGCACTGGGAATAGGCATTCAAAATTTCCCGGAGGGTATGGCGGTTTCCATGCCTTTGCGAAGGGATGGAATGAAAGTGGGAAAAAGCTTCTATTATGGCCAACTTTCGGGAATAGTTGAACCTGTTTCTGCAGTAATTGGAGCTGCCGCAGTGATCTTTATTCAGCCAATTCTCCCTTATGCACTTTCATTTGCAGCAGGAGCAATGATTTATGTGGTGGTTGAGGAACTGATCCCGGAAAGCCAGCAGCATGGCAATACAGATATTGCCACACTTGGCTCTATGATAGGTTTTGCTGTTATGATGACACTGGATGTCGCTTTGGGTTAAGCGGGTACCTGCTCAACAAAACTCCTGGCAAACTCCTTGATTTCATCTCTTACTCTTCGGAATTCGTCAAGAATTTCCTCTTCAGAGCCTGTTGCTTTCGCAGGATCGGTAAAATTATGATGAATTTGTTTGGCTGTTGATGGAAATACAGGACAACGCTCTTTGGCATGATCACAAACTGTAATCACCGTTTCAAAATT
>JAKSCW010000047.1 GCA_022360375.1 Balneolales bacterium | reverse complement strand
CGGTAAAACCTGGAGGCGATCCCAAAGTTTTTCCAATTCCTTTCGAATTGCTGGTTTGATGTACACTTCCGACAAATCAATATCTCCAAGTACCTTTGCAATGGTTCCCAGTTGCGATTCTACAGGCTTATTCTTGTTAACCATTACCAGTTTATCCCCCTGAATCACACAATCGGCACCACGGAAAGATCCGCGCTCTTTTCTAAGCCTGTACCCACTTCGTTCTAACAGTTGTTCAAGCTCTAGTAATAATTTGTCTGGTTTCAAAGAGAGACGCCTAAGGTTATTTGGTGCGCATTAAGTTCAAAATCATATATATCGTCGTCAACATCAAACGACTTGAAATTATAATCATATCCAATACTTAATGCACGGTTACCGATGAAATTTAAAATATTCAGGCGTGCTTCGCCCTGTATGTAAAAGATATTCCCTCCAAAAAATCCTCCGCTGGAATTACTGAACCCGTAGCCGGTTATGCCCTGTGTTTCAAACCGAACTCTTCGTGTGAAAGCAAAATTGATAAACCCACCAATTCCGGCAGCAATATTTGTCTGGCTAAACCGATCCGTCAATTCATCACTATTTGAGGTTGTAATTCCTGTTAACAGTTGAATGGGGATACCTGCCTGTACACGGGGCTGGCGTACAATTGGAAAACCATTCGAAAACTCAAGGTTTAAATCAAAAAATGATTGATTATTAAGGCCTATTAAATCATTACCAATAATTGCACTGGCATTTAACCCGGGGCCATCGAGCATAATTGAAAGTATAGGATCGGACACATTTAACAGTGCTGAACCACCGGTAGTGTTAATATTGCCCACGTAAGTGAAGTCGGTAATGCTTGTACCTACCCGGATAAAAGTATTTGAAAAGGATAATCGTTGAGGTCTCTCGCTCACAGAAAACATTTGAGCGGGTACAGTAGCGCTGAGCGTACCAATTAAGAAAAGGGGAAGTAATAATCTATTAACTTTTTGCATAGGGGAATTAAACGCGCTTTGTTTAAATTTGTGTAGCTAACGCTGAAAATTAAATATTATGCTATGAAGATAATACTAACCACGTTAATCACAGTTTTAATTTCTATGGGAGTTACTAATACAACAGATTCTATCTATGAGTTTCCTATCCAGGATATTGAAGGCAATGAAATGACTTTAGGAGACTATGAGGGAAAGGTTCTTTTGATCGTTAATGTAGCCTCTAAATGTGGATACACTCCTCAGTATGATGGACTCCAGGCTTTATATGAGGAATATGAAGACGAAGGCCTGGTAATTGTAGGATTCCCGGCCAATAATTTCAGAGGTCAGGAGCCAGGCACAAATGAAGAAATTGCTGAATTTTGCCGACTTGAATACGGGGTCACTTTCCCAATGGCGGCTAAAGTTTCCGTGAAAGGGGATGATCAGGCGCCTTTGTTTGAATACCTGACTTCTTTAGAAAATGAAGACTTTGATGGTGAAATTAAATGGAATTTTGAAAAATTCCTGGTCGATCGTGAAGGGAACCTTACGCGAAGATTCCGAAGCGCAGTGAAACCACAAAGCGAAGAGCTTACTTCTGCAATAGAAGCAGTGCTCTAAAATAAATGTTTGATCTATTGACTTCCATTTCAGTAGCTGCTTATATTTAGGGCTCGCTGAAAAAGGTCCGGTAGTTCAGTTGGTTAGAACGCCTGCCTGTCACGCAGGAGGTCGAGGGTTCGAGTCCCTTCCGGATCGCGTTAAGCCCTGAGTTGATATTTGATTCAGGGCTTTTTCTTTATATTGCCCTCGAACGCACGTAATAATTATCCACCCATGTCTTCTCTTTATCCCACATATGACGTTATTGTAGTTGGTGCCGGCCATGCCGGTAGTGAAGCAGCGGGAGCTGCAGCCAATTTGGGGGCATCTACATTGTTGATAACAATGAATTTAGAGGCTATTGCAAAGATGTCTTGTAACCCGGCAATGGGTGGAGTAGCCAAAGGACAGCTGGTTCGGGAAATTGATGCACTTGGAGGCCTTTCGGGAATTGTAAGTGACGAATCTTCCGTTCAGTTTCGAATGCTGAATCGTAGTAAAGGCCCGGCCATGTGGAGTCCGCGGTGCCAAAGCGATCGTATGTTGTATGCCCAGCGAATGAGAGAACACCTGGAAGAAATTCCCAATCTTACCTTTCGCCAGGACAACGTTGTTAGCCTTATCGTAGAAAATATGACGGTGAAAGGAGTGGTTACTCAAACCGGGCAAAAGATTTTTGGAGAATCAGTAGTGTTAACCTCCGGTACATTCCTGAATGGACTCATACATATCGGGGAGAACAACTACGGTGGAGGGCGTTCCGGGGAACGGGCTTCGGTTGGAATATCAGCTACCTTAGAGGAACTTGGTTTTGAAGTTGGCCGGCTTAAAACCGGAACACCGCCGCGGGTAGATGGCAGAACGGTGGATTACTCAAAACTTGAGATTCAGTATGGTGATGATGACGCTTCACCGTTTTCCTTTTTGACGGAAGGTCCTCTTCCAAAGAAAGAAAAACAGCTTACCTGCTGGATTGGCTACACCAATGAAGAAGTGCATGATGTACTTCGTACCGGGTTTGATCGTAGCCCGATGTTCAATGGACGTATTAAATCGGTGGGGCCCAGGTATTGTCCAAGCATTGAAGACAAAATCAACCGGTTTGCAGATAAAGAACGACACCAATTATTCCTTGAACCGGAAGGCTGGAATACCTACGAAATGTACCTGAACGGGTTTTCAACCTCTCTTCCCGAAGAAACCCAATACGAAGCGCTGCGAACTATTCCGGGATTTGAAAATGTGATGATGATTCGCCCGGGTTATGCTATTGAGTATGATTACTTCCCTCCCCATCAAATCAAACGAACCTTAGAAACGAAATTGGTGGGAGGGTTATACTTCGCAGGGCAAATCAATGGTACTACGGGTTACGAAGAAGCCGCCTGCCAGGGATTAATGGCAGGAATTAATGCGGGGCTTAAAGTGGCCGGGAAAGATCCTTTTATCCTGAAAAGATCAGAAGCATACATTGGGGTGTTAATTGATGATCTGATTAATAAAGGCACCGAAGAACCTTATCGTATGTTTACTTCCCGGGCAGAGCACCGGATTTTACTACGCCAGGACAACGCAGATTTACGTCTAACGGAACTTGGGCACAAAATCGGACTCGCTTCCAAAGAACGCCTGGACAAAATGACGGCCAAAAAAGAGCAGATTGATCAGTTACATACATTAGTTTCTTCTTTTACGGTTCGTCCCCGGAATATGGATGAAATGCTGCAACGAAACGAAACATCCCCGCTTTCTCAGCCTGTAAAAGCGAAAACCGTACTTATGCGTCCCGAAGTTTCCCTGGCAGATATGATTGGAGCTGATCCATTGCTCAGCGAAGAAGTATCCAAAATCACTGCTGATAACTATGTGATAGAGCAGGTAGAAATTCAGATTAAGTATTCCGGGTATATTCAAAAGGAATACGAGATGGTGGAAGAACTGAGCAAAAAAGAGAATTCACCTATCCCGGAAAGAATCGATTATTCCCGAATCAAGAGTCTTTCCACCGAAGGATTTCAGAAACTATCCAAAATTCGCCCGGAAACCATTGGTCAGGCAAGCAGAATAAGTGGTGTTTCTGCCAGTGATGTTGCGGTGTTGATGGTGTATCTAAAGAACTAATGTTTCATGTGAAACATCTCATCACACATACATCGTTAACCCGCGAACAACTCAGAAGTGTCGATCAGCTTCTTGCCGACCACAAAAAACCATTGGATGATTACGCCCGGTTGCTGTATTGGTGGAATCAAAAACTGAATCTTGTTAGCCGGGGCGTTTCACATGAAACCATTATGGAGCATATTCGACACTCGCTGATGATTTCAGTTTCTGATTATTTCCGCGAGCAGCACAAAATTATTGATACCGGGAGCGGAGGTGGTTTGCCGGGGATACCCCTGGCTATTTGTTTTCCGGAAAAAAGCTTTTTGATTAACGACATTGTTTCGAAGAAAATAATGGCTGTAAAGAATATGGTTCAGAGGCTTGAATTGGCTAACGTTGAAACGAATTCAGCATCAATTGAGAATGTGGATGTGAGCGAAACGGATTTGATCATCACCAAACATGCATTCAAAGTAGATCAATTGATTGGATACCTGGAAGAAAAAAACTGGCAACGAATTATATTCCTGAAGGGACGAGAAGAGGCGAAGGAAGAAATTGAAAGAAGCTCCGTTTCGCTTTATGCCAGGATTATTAGGCTTGATGAACAGTTAAAAAATAGTTTCTATCAGGGAAAAGCAGTATTGGAAGTAAGGAGGAATCATGAATAGTTCAGAACGAAGACTAAAATTGATGCTTCTGTTGCAACAGCCCGGACCCAAGCTTACCGTGGATGAAATTGCCCTGAAATTTGATGTAAGCAGGCGAACTATATTCAGAGATTTCAATGCGTTACAGGAAATAAATGTGCCGGTTACCTGGGATAAGTATGCAGGATATGGATTGATGAAAGGCTTTAAAGTTCCACCGCTCAT
>JAKSCW010000469.1 GCA_022360375.1 Balneolales bacterium | reverse complement strand
GGGGGTCGATTCTGTCATTGTTATGGATGAACGTACTCAATTTGCACTATCGGGAGATCATACCGTTTGGTGGCAACCAGGCGATTGGGATATTTATGAACAGCTATATACAGAATCGAAGTTCAGTGAAATAGATGTTGATCCCTATCGTGCAAACCTTGCGAATTTAGCGCAAACATATATCCCGGAAAACGCTGTAAACACCCCGGTTACCATGCGTACGGAAGGCGGTATTCATCTCAGTTTTCATGAAGCGAACCTTTGGGACTATGCAGGTATGACCTTAAAAATTGACCCGCAAAACCTTCGTATGGAAAGTGAGTTGGTTGGCTCAGATCGTCTTGGGCATAAAGTGATACGGGAACTTCCATTTTCCACTCCCTGGAGAACCATTCAAATAAGCGAAGACGCCGGAGGGTTAATTGAGTCGCGAATGATCTTAAACCTGAATGAGCCAAACAAATTGGGGGATGTGAGTTGGTTTACGCCTATGAAGTATGTAGGTATTTGGTGGGAAATGCACCTGGGAATAGCTTCCTGGGACTATGAACAGAGTTTAAATCCTGACTCAGAAATACCACATGGTGCTACTACTGAAAATGCAAAACGATATATCGATTTTGCTGCAGAAAATGGAATAGGTGGGGTTTTAATTGAAGGATGGAATATTGGATGGGATCGATGGATTGGATTCCCGGACAGGGAAGGGGTATTCGATTTCGTAACCCCTTACCCGGATTATGATATAGATGAAGTAACCGGTTATGCGGAAGAAAAAGGAGTTCAGATTATTATGCACCACGAAACTTCTGCCGCTCCAAGAACCTACGAGCAGCAAATGGATGAAGCATATTCGTTAATGCAAAACTATGGAATGCACTCTGTTAAAACGGGGTATGTAGGACCGATTATCCCGGATGGGGAATATCACCACGGCCAGTGGATGGTAAACCATTACAACCATTCCATGGTTACTGCAGCCGAATATGAAGTTGCACTGAATATTCATGAACCTGTTAAAGCGACCGGTCTCCGGCGAACCTACCCCAATATGGCTACAAGAGAAGGCTTGAGAGGGCAGGAGTTTAATGCGTGGGCCGCTGATGGAGGAAATCCGCCAGATCATCTTCCAACAGTAGCATTCACCCGAATGCTTTCCGGACCAATTGATTTCACTCCGGGTATTTTTAACATAAAACTCGATCCGTACAAAGAAACTAATCAAATAAATACCACACTGGCCCAACAGTTAGCACTGTATGTGGTTATTTACAGTCCGCTCCAAATGGCTGCTGATTTACCGGAAAACTATGAAGGCCAGCCTGCTTTTCAGTTCATTCGTGATGTTGGTGTTGATTGGGAACATACTAAAGTGTTGAATGGAGAAGTGGGAGACTATGTGACGATTGCCCGTGAAGAACGTGAAACCGGGAACTGGTTTGTGGGGGGAATCACTGATGAAAATGCCCGCGAAGTAACCATCAGTTTCGATTTCCTGGATTCGGGAGCCGAATATTCAGCCGTTCTTTATTCAGACGGGGAGGATGCACATTGGGACAATAACCCAACCAGTATCAATATCGAAGAGATTGACGTGGATCATAACACCGAGCTGGCTCTTCAAATGGCAGAAGGGGGAGGGTTCGCGATTAGCTTACTGAAGAAGAACTAACCCGGAACTTGCAGAGAAGAAGAGCGAAGCAAATTCTTCTCCAACGTTCAGGCTAAAATGTTGCAAACGGTAAGGCAGGTTTGGTGTGCATTTTAGCTCTTGTTGTAGCCAGTTTTACTTATTCACTATCAATTTCGGTCTGTTTCTGATTTTAAATTAATCGATGGGTACAATTTCGAAATCAGTTAAATCTCTCCATTTATCTATCCAAATCCGGAATAAATCTTCGTCATTACTTTCCATAAGTTGAAAGCATAAGTTTTGCTCTTTATTTACCCAGGAATTCAGATAAAATAATCCTTCCGGAAGCATTCTGCCTTTTTCATCAAATCTCTTATAAACCTTTTCATAACATTCTGGTTTAAATCTTTCGATAACCATATACTTTTTCATATTACATCCGACTTTTTACTAATTGGTACTAACATTCGTGGATATGCGAAGTTGTCGTAAGTACAAAACCTCATCTTTTGAAATTGAATCAGTTTTAAATCAGCCACTTCCAAAATGGTCATTTACCCTTTTTGAACGTAGCAGATAGATAGAGAGGATCAAGTATAAAGCAAACTCTGCTGACATAATAAAGAATCGCTTAGTGCCCCCACCAAATGCATGGAAATCCACGGTTTCTATGAAACATAATGTAGCTAATGTTGCATACATTGTAATTGTTGCGAATGGCGTATGCCTCCACCTTCGGAAAAAACCAAAAACAAAAATAGACCCAGTTAATACAATCAAAAACCAATGCAGGAATTGTGTTCCAGCAGGAAAATTGGAATTTTGCAAGCCAAACGAAGTCGATGGAAAAAAGTACTCAATGAATCCCAGAATTCCCCAAATGACCAGTGCAATCTTTACAATTACAAGGTAATAAATATGGTTTCGGGTCATTTTATTAATAACTCCATTTTAAGAAGATGCGGTTTTGTACTTCCGACGTAGTCGAATCCGCCGTAATTGCGGTTATACATCTTTGTTGCAATAGTTTTTCTTAAAACATCGCCTGTTTAGTTTTTCCAAACTTTAATTCAATTTTTTTATTGTTAAAAATCAGATAT
>JAKSCW010000060.1 GCA_022360375.1 Balneolales bacterium | reverse complement strand
TTCTTAAGGAATTTCTGGAGTACTGTAATTATCTCCATTTCAATTCCGGTTTCGATCATTGCAACGTTCAACCTGATGTATGGAAATGACATCACCCTGAACATCATGTCGTTAGGGGGTATTGCTCTTGGTATCGGGATGTTGGTTGATAATTCCATTGTAGTGCTGGAAAACATCGCTCGTCATCGGGAAATGGGCAAAAGCGTGTTGAAAGCTGCACAAGATGGAGCTGGTGAAGTAGGTACGGCAGTAATTGCCTCTACCCTCACCACCGTTGCCGTGTTCTTCCCACTTGTATTTGTGGATGGAATTGCCGGGCAACTATTCCGTGACCAGGCGTTAACAGTTACATTCTCTTTACTTGCTTCGTTGGCCGTTGCAGTAACTTTAATTCCAATGATGTCTTCCTTAAGCGCAGGTAAAAAGGGAGTTGCTCCTCTAGAGTTGAAAGAACCTCGTACCGGTTTTGGACGTGCAATGAGGGCCTTGAGATTGTTCTTCTTCTACACTATTCCTTCATTAATAGTGAAAGGATTCAAATATGTAGTGGGCTTTTTTGCCTTCATTTTGAAGTGGATTTTCCACTTTCCATTAAAGGGATTTGATGCCGCATATAACATTATTGAAAGAGGTTATGTTGCATTACTTCGGGGATCATTAAACAACCGAAGTATTGTCTTATTGGTTGCAGCCGCTTCTTTTGCCGGAGCCATTGCGCTTGTCCCAAGAATTGGCATAGAGTTAATACCTCAGCTTTCTCAAGGTGAGTTCAAAGTGGAATTCCGCCTTCCTCCGGGAACACCAATCGAAGAAACTGACCGTGCCTTACGGGAAGTGCAGGATGCTACCTCTGAATATAATTTGGTTTCTTCCACCTTTGCAGTTGCGGGAACCGGAAACCGTATGGATGCCAACCCTGATGAAGGTGGTGAAAATTGGGGTGAATTGAATGTAATGCTTGCCTCCGGTTCCTCTACCGCCGAAGAAGAGCTAACCATGAGTTCCATGAGAAATTCATTAGCCCAGGTTCCAGGCCTTCAATACAAGTTTTCACGCCCTGAGTTATTCTCTTTCTCTACTCCTGTCGAAATTGAAATCAGTGGTTTCGATTTAGAAGACCTGAAGGCGGCCAGTGATGAAATCGCACGAAGAATGGAAGCTAGTAACCGGTTTGCAGATGTTAAAAACACTATGGAAATTGGCAGCCCGGAAATTCAAATCCTCTTCGATCGCGATCGTGCAGCTTCTTTTGGATTGCAGGTTCATGAAGTGGCAGATCGAATTGTGAGTAATGTGCGGGGTGATGTGGCAACCCGCTATACCTACCGCGATCGTAAGATTGATGTATTAGTACGAGCACGTGAAGAAGACCGCTCTTCTGTGGCCGAGATTCAACAAATTGTTGTCAATCCATCCTCTGAACGCCCAATTCCTTTAAGTGCAATCGCTGACGTTCGTGTTGCGAATGGACCGAGTGAAATCAGAAGATCGTCCCAACAGCGGGTGGCGTTAGTCTCCGCTAACCTGAATTATGGTGATTTAGGTGATGCTGCAACAGAAGTTGATGAAATTATCGGTTCTACATCATTCCCAATTGGCACCTATGCCCGAATTGCAGGTCAAAACGAAGAAATGTCGGATTCATTCAGCTCGCTTCTTTTTGCCCTGTCGTTAGCCATATTCTTAGTGTATTTGGTAATGGCCTCCCAGTTTGAGTCGTTGCTTCACCCATTTATAATCCTTTTTACTATTCCTTTGGCACTGGTAGGCGCTGTGCTCGCCCTGTATAT
This sequence comes from Balneolales bacterium, assembly GCA_022360375.1. Classification (GTDB taxonomy): domain Bacteria; phylum Bacteroidota; class Rhodothermia; order Balneolales; family Balneolaceae; genus HXMU1420-13. The sequence continues at coordinate 7,151 of JAKSCW010000060.1, read as the reverse complement.
TACCGGAACCACGATCAGTGTGGTAGTATTTATTGGATTGATTCTCCTTGCGGGTATTGTAGTAAACAACGCAATCGTACTCATCGATCTAATTAACCAAATCCGTGAAAAGGGAACGGAAAAGTTTGATGCGATCATGGAGGGTGGAAAATCCCGCCTCCGCCCGATCCTGATGACTACCTTAACTACAACTCTTGGCCTTCTTCCTTTAGCTATTGGGTTTGGAGATGGAGCTGAATTACGTGCACCAATGGGAATTACCGTAATTGGTGGATTGCTTGTATCAACCCTGCTTACTCTGGTTGTAATTCCGGTTATGTATTCCATTATGGATCGCAAGAATTATACTCCTGATGAAGACGATGACTTTGAACTTGAACCCGTAAAAGCGTAACTATGAGTTTTACAGAACTTTCCCTTCGGCGCCCTGTAACCACAATGATGGTTTTTATAAGCCTTGTTGTGGTGGGAATCATTGCGACTCGCCTGGTTCCGCTGGAATACTTCCCGGATATTACCTTTCCCGGGGCGTATGTAAACCTCCCCTACCCTGATGCTTCTCCTGAAGAAGTAGAAGAACAAGTAATAAAGCCGATTGAAGAGGCACTTGCTACTATCAGCGGTGTAGACAGAATGAACTCAAACGCCGGGGAAAACAATGGAGGAATTCAGGTTATCTTTGACCAGGGAAGTGATATTCACCTGAAAGCGATCGAAATTAAAGAAAAGATAGAAAGCGTTCGCAACCAGCTCCCCGAGGACTTTGAATACTACAACATCTTCAAGTTTGAAGACGGAGGTGGCAATACCCTTCAGCTTCGCATTTCAAGTGAGCGCGATCTGTCCAATGCATACGATATGCTGAACCGAAATCTGGCGCAGCGTATTGAACGAATTGATGGGGTAGGCCAGGTCACTTTATACGGCGTTGAGAAGAAGGAAATCCGAATCGAGTTGATTAACGACCGGATTCTTGGATATGGAGTGGATCTCAATCAACTCACACAAACACTTCAAAGAGCAAATTTCTCTACCTCTGCCGGTAAAATTACCGATGCTGGTCTTCGATATAATGTGCGCCCCCTGGGTGAATTAGCAGGTGTGGAAGACATTGAAAACCTGATTATTGGTGATAATAATCTTCGGGTGAAAGATATCGCCGAGGTAAAGTATGTAGAACCCGTTCGAAACTATGCCCGGCATTTAGATCAGAGATATGCCATTGGCCTGGATATTGTTAAAGAATCGAGTGCAAACACAGTAGCTACCGTAGATCGTGTTTTAAACGAAATTGAATTGATCAATGAACTTCCTGAAATGCAGGGCATCGTAATTTATGAAATGTTCAACCAGGCAGAAGGAATTCTCAGTTCATTAGAAGAACTTTTCAAATCTGGTGTTTTAGGTGCGGGCTTATCAGTTATTATGCTGTTTTTCTTTCTTCGCCAATTCAGTACCACCATGATTGTAGCTACGGCGGTTCCATTCTCGCTAATTGTTACGGTCGGCTTCTTCTACTTTCTGAATATTTCGTTGAATATTCTCTCCATGATGGGATTAATGCTTGCGGTAGGTATGCTGGTTGATAATGCAGTTGTAGTAACCGAAAATATTCACCGACATCAACGAAAAGGAGCTTCCGCAAAAAAATCGGCCATTCTTGGGGCACGCGAAGTGGGTATTGCCGTTACCGCAGGTACATTGACTTCTGTTGTGGTATTCCTTCCAAATATAGTTAATGAAAGCTTCATTAAGCCGTACATGTACTACATTGGTATGCCTATTATCATTTCCCTGGTGGCTTCTTTGCTTATTTCGTTAACTGTTATCCCCTTACTTGCTTCTAAAATTAAACCGCCAAAAGAAAGAAAACGAACCATTATTGATAAGTTCTCTGACAAGTACGCTGCTTTTTTGGGTTGGTTTATTGACCGAAGATGGGTTTCCACCATAAGCATTATCCTGCTTTTACTTAGCGGTGCCCTCCCGATGACGTTAGGTATGAATGTAGACATGTTCCCAAGGGTTGAAGAACGGGAGCTTTATCTTCAATACAACATGAATGGCTCCTATACCCTGGACCGCGTGAAAGAAGCTGTAGATAAAGTGGAAACCTACCTGTATGATAACAAAGAGAAATTCGAAATTGAAAGTGTATACACCTACTACCAGCCAGAATATGCACAATCTACCATTATTTTAATTGATGAAGAGGACGCCACGAAATCCGTTCCTTTTATTAAAAAGGAAATTGAAAAAGACCTCCCTTTAGTTACCATAGGTGAACCTGCTTTTGAATACCGCAGCCGCAATAACGGCGAAGCGATTCGGGTATTCGTTAACGGTGAATCGATGGATGTACTGGAAGAACTGGCTGAGCAGGTAGAATGGCGCCTGAGCCAGGTTAACGGTTTCGCCGATGTTAAATCGGATGCGGAAGCTGGTCGTGACGAAGTTCGTTTAACTATTGATAACGAACGGGCACGTATGCTTGGACTTACTTCCACGCAAATCGCTCAAGCTGTGTCCAGTTCTGTTCGGGGAGTGAATCTTCGCAAAATCCGTGGAGACCAATCAGAAATTGACGTCGTTCTCGCCCTTCAAAACGTAGATAAACAATCTGTTGACGATTTAAAGGAACTTCCCATTGCTCTTGGAAATCTTCAGGAAAGCGGCGCAAACCCAAATATTCAATCCGTAAAGCTTTCTTCCATAGCCAGCTTTGAAGAAACGCAGGGACCCGGACGCATTTTCCGCGAAAACCGGAAAACTTCGTTAGGAATTGCTGTAAATCTGGACGAAATCACCATGGATGAAGCTCGTCCGCTAATCACAGAGGTAATGAACCAGATCGTGTATCCTGCAGGTTACAGTTGGGGATACGGTCGCAGCTTTAACAACGACGCTGAAGCCATGAATGTGATGTTATTCAACATTATGATCGCTTTCTTCCTGATTTACCTGGTAATGGCTTCCTTGTTTGAATCCCTGATTTATCCAACCAGTATCCTAACCTGCATCCTTTATGGAGTGGTTGGTATATTCTGGTTCTTCTTTATTACAGGAACTACGTTTGATTTGATGGCTACTATCGGGATTCTCATCCTTATGGGAATTGTGGTAAACAACGGAATTGTATTGATTGATCACATCCTCCATCTCAGGAAAGAAGGTCTCAGCAGACGTGAAGCTGTCGTTCAGGGCGGAAAAGACCGAATGCGCCCTATTCTAATGACGGCTGCAACCACTGTTCTTGGATTAGTTCCTCTGAGCATGGGAACCACACAAATTGGCGGTGAGGGTCCTCCGTATTTCCCAATGGCCCGTGCTATCATTGGTGGGTTGACCTTTTCCACTGTTGTTACCTTAATTGTACTTCCTTCTATATATATGATCCAGGATGATATCCGGATTTGGTCACAACGTATCGGAATTCTTTCGAGAATTAGAAAATAAGTTTTAATCCCCCTACTCTTTGGGGGATTTTTGTATGTTTTGGAAAAATTGAACTATGTCCAAAACATCTCAGATACATTCCGAATCGTTTCTGATCCGGGCAAATGAAGTTGATGCTAAAGGAAGATTGACCCTGGGCGCTCTTTGTAATTTTTTCCAGGAAGTGGCCGGAAACAATGCAAGGACGCTTAAGTTCGATATTACCGACATGAGAGACCAAAACCTCACATGGGTGCTTCATCGGATGGATATGCGCCTGAATAAGCTCCCGAACTGGAGAGAAACTATCAGGGTAGATACCTGGGCTGCTTCAGGAGATACCCTGCGTGCTTATCGAAATTATGTGGTGTTGGATGCTAATGGCAATGAACTAACAACTTGCCTTAGCTACTGGATGTTATTGAACCTCGATACCCGCCGCCCGGTACGTATTCCTAAAGAAGTGCTGGAAGTAAAACTACCTGAACGGGAGTTGGTTACTGATATCAAATCCAACCGGATGAAACCTATCCGGGTTTCCGATTCTGCTAAAAAAATTATTGTACGCCGATCCGATTTGGACATGAATAATCATGTGAACAACGTGCACTATATTGAATGGATGATGGATAGCATTCCATTTGAACAAACCCAGAACATCACCAGTTTTGACATCATTTTTATGCAAGAAACTTTTGTCGATGAACAGGTTCAGAGCTCCGTTGAATTCAACGGGGAAAATACTTCTGCGTTTATGCTTTCCAATTCAGAAGGAAAACCTATTGCTTTGGCAGAAGCTGTGTTCCGTTAACTATTCCAATCAGGAGCAAAACCCGGGTTGATGAACCGCATATTCTTATCGAGATCATCAATCGCATAGAAATCAGCATCTTCTAATTCGAAATCATAAATATCCATGTTTTGCTGAAGCCGCTCCGCTGAAGAAGCCTTTGGGATCGCTACCACCTGCTCTTGTTCAACCAACCAGCGAAGAGCGATCTGGGCGGAAGATTTTCCATATTTTTGGCCTAATTCCAATAAAAGGGGGTTAGTGATTAGTTTTCCCTGCCCCAATGGGCTATATGCAGTAACCATTACATCGTGTTCAGCAGCATAATCCAGCAAGTCGAACTGGCCAAGAAGCGCATGATATTCTACTTGATTGCAAAAAATTGGTGCATTCAGTTCTTCGATGATTTCCTGCATTAAACTCATAGGAAAGTTACTCACACCAATATGAACGGCTTTTCCCTGATCCCTTAAAGAAAGCATGGCTTCTAACGTTCTTCGAATTTCCACTTCAGGATTTGGCCAGTGAATAAGCAACAAATCCACGTAATTCATTTTTAAATCCAGCAGAGACTGCTCTGCGGCTTTCAGGAATTTATCAGGCTCCAAATCAAAACGATCTATTTTGGTAGTAACGAATAATTCTTCCCTTGGGATGCGGGAAGCCTGAATAGCATTTCCTACTTCTTTTTCGTTTAAATAGTTCTGAGCAGTATCAATATGACGATATCCCATTCTGAGCGCCTGTTTGATAACTTCCTCTCCTGTTTTACCAATTAGTTTATAGGTCCCTAACCCTATTTCGGGGACTTCAACCCCCTGAATCATTTTAGACTGCATGGATGTTCAAGAATTGATCATGAGAACCCGGCAGATTACTTAACCAAAGTCATCTTGCGGGTCATTATTTGGTTTTTTATTTCAAGTTGATAGATGTACATCCCACTTGGGAATCCGGTGGCGTCCCAATCGTAATGATGTTCGCCAGCGCTTAGCGTTCCATTGGTCAAAACTGCTACAGGTTGCCCAACCACATTAAATACAGACAATTTTACCTCTTCCGCTTCCGGTAAATAAAAGGATATTGTGGTTACCGGATTAAATGGATTAGGATAGTTTTGGTAAAGGGCTATTATATCGGGTTCGTCAAATAGCGATTCTTCAACACCAGGAGGCACTAATACCAAATTGTATTTCTGAATCAACCGGGCAGGAAGCTTTTGAGTTACTAATTTCTTCTCTTGCTCTGGTTCGATCGGCTCAAACTGGTATTCAAATTCGAAACTGAGAGACTGATCAACTTCTATTCTCTCTCCGGTTTCAGTATCCTCAAGGTAGATTATCCAGTCTGAAGGAAGGTACTCCCAGTCCTGAACTGAGATTTCCATTCGGGATGATTCACCCGCAGAAAAAGCAATTGGAAAAACCAAGCGTCGATCTTCTTCCATCACAGCACTCACTGTCTTAGTCCAGTTTCCCTCCTGATGAAATCCAAAATTAAGATATTCAGCCTCACTAAAATATAATTCCGGGTTCATTGTCGGTTCAAGAGAGAACTCAGGTAACAATTCTTCCTCATTTTCAAATAAATACAAGGAAATGATTCGACTTTGCGATTCTGAATTCAACTTTAATGCTAACAATGAATTGGGTTCAGCGCCGGGTTCTTCCATAACTGGTTCTGCCAGCCTGGAATTATCAAATTGAAGGAGTAACTCTGTTTCTGTTATCACTGAATCGGCTTTTAACCAGAATGAGGTATTAGCCGGAATACTTTGGGTTTTATCCAAAGTCTGCATACCCTTCCAACCGGTTCCATCTTCAGGCCATGTGTATACAAATGGATGTATTGCATGCTCAAAAAGCTGATCTTCAATTTGAGTGAGTACTTCTCTAACCGGCAAATCAAAATCACTCTCATTCCTGAAAAAATTGAATCCTTCCGCATTATTAATCTGCCCATTCCCATCAGAATCAGTTGCAGAAATAAGCATCGATAATTCATAGGTCATAGAAACAGGCTGAATGGACACTTCAACGGGAATTCTTATAGTATCAAATGCAATGCTAAGAATTGGGTCATCATCCGTCCTCTCCCTGTTCAAAGCAAAAATTGTATATCCAAGCAGTGAATCTGAGTCCATAAATTCAACCAATTCAAATCCCTGTTTTTTTTCATTCCAATAAAAGAGATCATAGTCCGAATAGTTCCGGATGTCGCCAGGTGCCACTGTTAGCCATGCTGAATCAGGTTCTGATTCAGGTTCTTCAATGCTATTGGCACTTACATTTTGGGGTTGAGCAAAAGAAGTGGTAGTAGGAATTTCAACCGGGTTTGAACTCAATGCAGGTACTGACTCAGTAATAGAATTTACATTTTCTTCGTTGGGATTGGAGTTTAACTGGTATTGCTTCAATGAAATAATTTCATCATGCTCATTCAACAATTCAAGGGTTCCGGAATTCTCTGATATCCAGGTAGTTTCCCGATTTTGAATCACCAGGTCCCGATAGTATAATCGCCGGTTTTCCCCGGCCTTCAGTTTTTCATTGCTAAATGTGTACGAAAAACTCTTACTCTTAATTTCCCAATCTGATAAAGAAACCTGAAGGTTCTCACTATTTTTAATTTCGATATAATCCAGAAGTTCATTCCCGGAGTAAGAAACATCAGCTATCTGAACATCAGGCAATTCATTGTCGTGAATTATCGCAGCATGGCTCACAAAATCTCCAAAATTTCCACCGCTTAGGTTACCCAATTCAAAAAATACCGTCTCCTTACCTTCATACTTCTCATCATCTGCTTGTGCAATCTCAATCTCATAACGAGCATCCCCAATCAATCCCGTAAAATTGTAGGTTTGAATTTTTGGAAATACCACATCATTAGTATCTGCGGTGCTGTAGTCCGGGTTTATTAAAAC
>JAKSCW010000561.1 GCA_022360375.1 Balneolales bacterium | reverse complement strand
TATCCCTTCAAGTGGAATGCCAAATTTCAGAAGCAAATCGAATACATCGTTGAAATACTCGCTTTCTTGTGATGCCCGAAGTATGGAATACCCAAACATTCCAGGAGTGAGGGGCTCTGGGTTTTCATACATCTTCTCTTTCAACGTTTGCGGCGTTTCATTGAAATTGCACCATTCAAATTCTGCAGAAAATTTGGGGACAAGCCCCATACCGAAGGCTTTATTTCTAACTCTCTTTAATACAGAACGGGGCCATATTTCGCTGAGATTAGCAGATTCAGAAAAATCAGCCAGAAAAAAAGGCTTATTATTTTCCCAGGGAATTCTTCGGTACGAAGCCGCATCTAATGTGGCAAATTCATCAGGATAGCCGGTATGCCAGCCGCTTACCTTAGTATTGTCATAACACTCATCATTGCAATCCCAGCCAAAAATTACATTGCAGAAGCCGATATCTCCATAAATGCCCTTTAAAAACTTTTTTGTACTTATCATTTTGCCCCGAAGCACTCCATCAATGTCGGTTACCCCAAATTTGATGTTATGTACATCAAGCTCTTGAATGAGTTCAATGATTTCTTGTTTATTCATACTCTGGAATTTGCCCGAAGATAGAAAAGATGTACGGTAAGTCATTCAATTTTTTTTGTGCAATAGCAGTGCAAATGCAAGCGAAACAAAAGGATTATTGTTTTGTAATAGTCTTTGTTGCCGATAATCTTTTTATTAACTGGATAAGTCAACAAATGGAAGGTATGTTTGAGGACAAGTTAACTCGTGAGATGGTTAAGGCCATTCATCAGCCCCGCGAAAAACAAAAGCCAACGGTAAATAAGAATGTAAAAGCTAAAGGCTTAACCACTACCCTGGCAGAATATATCCCTTCTGAGCTAGCTCCCTGGAATAAAAAACGAGTTTTTCATGTGTTAAGGCGTCTCCAGTTTGGAGTCAATTATTCTGAAATTGAACCGTTGCTGGGTACTTCTCCCACTCTTTTTATCGATAGTTTAATCGATGGATCAATCACTTCTCCAATGCCGGATGTTCCGGTTTGGGTGAATGACGTGCCGCCCTGGAATGAGGGAGACCAGGCTATTCTCGATTATTTTGAAAATAATTACTTCACATACATTGAATACCAGCGTGAGTGGACGGACTTAATGAAGGTATATCCCTTTCGCGAAAAAATGGTTCTTTTCTGGCATAATCATTTTGTAACCGAGGTTGGAAAATATGAATATGCACCATTGGCCTATCGGCATTTCACCACGTTGAGAACTCATGCATTGGGCAACTTTAAGGATTTTGTTCATGCTATTGGTATCGATTCTGCCATGCTTTACTACCTGGATGGAATTGAAAACAGAGTAGGGAGTCCGAATGAGAATTATGCCCGGGAGTTACTGGAGCTTTTTACGATGGGTATTGGCAATTATTCAGAAGATGATATCCGTGAAATGGCCCGGGCGTTAACAGGGTATTGGTTTAACTGGGGAACATTGACAAGTCATTTTTCAAACGATCTTCATGATTGGGGAGAGAAAACCTTTTTCGGAAGGACCGGGAATTTTGGATACGACGACGTAATCGACATTATCTTTGAGGAAAGGGAGCAGGAAATTGCTGAATTTGTGTGTAGAAAGCTCTACAAATTCTTTGTGTATGAAACACCTAATGAAAGTATTGTTCAGGAACTTGCTCAAACCTTCATAAATAATAATTTTGAAATTGCACCTGTACTCCGTCTGTTACTTAAAAGCGAGCACTTCTTTGATGAGGCGTTTCTTGGCGCGATGTTTAAGAGCCCGACTGACTATTTAGTTGGCCTTCAAAAGGAAACCGGCGTGGAAATAGCAGGTGCAATTCGTGAGTGGCAACCCTACCAGCTTTTTGAATTAGGACAGTTTCTGTTTAACCCGGTAAATGTGGCTGGCTGGCCTGGATATCGATCCTGGATTTCTACTACAACATTGCCATATCGCTGGAATCATGCGTTGGCAAACTTATACCATAACGATGATGACTATGAAGTTGATCCCATCGAAATTGCCAATGCAATGAGTGAGCCAAATGATCCCTATCAATTGGCGTATGACCTTGCAGAATATATGTTAGCAGTGGATTTACGAGAACAGGATTTGCAGCAGTTACCCGTTGTGTTACTAGGTGGGATTCCAGACTATGAATGGAATATTTACATTAGTGGGGCAAACTGGAGAATTTTAGCATTAATGGCTCATATCCGACAACTTCCTGAATATCAATTAATGTAGAAAGGTGGTAAGCATGAAAAGAATTAAAGGAAGTGTATTAGCGGACGGACACCACCATCATGAACACCACGATTCATGCAGCAGGAGAGATTTCTTACGAAAATTGGGGCTATTCACTGCCGGCGGAGCATTTGTACTTGGAAATACCCCGGTGCAAGCGCTCCAAAGCTCTTCTTTATTCAGAAAACTTGCAGGCCTTGAAACAGACAGGGTGCTGGTACTTATCCAGCTGAATGGAGGCAACGATGGATTGAATACCTTCATCCCTTTTGAAAATGATATCTATTACAATGCCAGGAATGACATCTCGATTGCAAAAAATGAAGTAATTCAATTGAATGATACCATGGGAATGAATCCCGTGATGAGTGATCTGTACCCATTATGGGAGCAAGGTAAAATGAGTGTGATTCAAAGTGTAGGGTACGAAAACGGTGATCTATCTCATTTTCGGTCTACAGATATTTGGTTATCTGCAAGTGATTCGGATGAATATCTGCAAACAGGATGGCTGGGAAGGCATTTGGATTTACAAAACCCTGACTTTATTGAAAACCCTACCGATAGCCCTCTTGCCATTCAGATAGGGGGTGCGTCTTCATTACTGTTTAAAGGAGATGAACTGGATATGGGGATTACTTTGTCTGATGTAGGCCTGTTAGAGTATTTGGTAGAAAACGGAGTGATTTATTCCTTAGAGGATATTCCGGAAACTATTGTTGGCGACGAGATCAGGTTTATGAGAATCCAGGCAAACAATTCTTATAGATATGCTGAAGCCATTAAGGATGCCTATGATTCAGGAGTTAGTTTCCGAAATTACGGAGATGGCAATCTTGAACGGAGTTTAGGAATAGTTTCTAAACTGATAAAAGGGGATTTAGATACTCGAATTTACCTGGTAACACTGGATGGCTTTGATACGCATGCAAACCAGGAGAATGATCACCCAACGTTATTGGCGGAATTAAGTAATGCAGTACATACTTTTTATGAAGATTTGGAATTGAGCGGGCGATCGGAGGAAGTACTAATTGCCACTTTTTCTGAATTTGGGCGACGTGTTTTTCAGAATGGGGCACAGGGTACTGATCATGGTACTGCAGCACCATTAATGATTTTTGGAGATTCTGCTGAAGGTGGATTGATTGGTGCTGATCCTGCATTGGATAGCGGTAACCTGGATGAATATGACAATATGATTCATGAATATGATTTCCGACAGGTTTATGCAACACTATTATCACACTGGTTTGGCTTGTCTGAAGAAGAAACCTCAAGTGCCCTCGGCGGAGATTTTGAAACTATCCCATTTATCCGGCAATCTTCGCAGGTAAGCAATGAAAACGGGGTTTTGCCAACGAGTTTTACTTTGAATCAAAACTATCCTAACCCGTTTAACCCTACCACAACCATAAGCTTCTCCTTGAGTAACTCTGCAGCTGTAGCAATGGATGTGTTTGATGTTAATGGTCGGCAGGTTACAAGACTGATCAATAGAAATCTGGCAGCTGGTGAACATTCAGTGGTTTTTGATGCCGGCAACCTTGCAAGTGGAATTTATATCTACCAATTGAGAGCGGGAACCCGTATCGAAACTAAAACAATGACATTAATTAAGTAATTAGGAGCTAACCAAAGAGCTCTCGATATTTATCTCGCTAAGAAGAGTACGGTGAACCGGACATTTTTTGGATATTTCCAGTAGTTTCTCTTTTTGTTCGCGCGTTAATTCTCCTTTGATAATCACTTCTTTCTCAATAAAGTCAATTTTTGAGCCTGGTTCTTCTGCTCCGATACAATCATCAGCATGGCGTTTATTATGCCGTAGCTCTATGAATATATCATCCAATTCCCATCCTTTTCGTTGAGCGTACATTTTTATCGTCATGGTTGTACATGCTCCTAACGACATTAATAAATAGTCATATGGGTCAGGTCCAAGGTCCTTACCTCCTTCAACGCTTAAAGGTTCGTCTGCAACCATTGAATGGTTTCCTGCGTTTAAGGTCGTTTTAAACGATTCTTCTTTTGGTAAGTGAATATGGATAATTTTTTGGGAATCAGAATTGTTCATGGCTACTTAATAATGATTTTGTTTTCTTTAAACTAACCGAAAAAAGTGGGTTCGGGTAATAGAAGGTTATGATTATTCGTAAGCTCTGCTTAACACTTTGGTTACTTAATTTTAACATTGAAGCTATTTGCTGATAACACTAAAAGGGGAATTTAGTAATTAAATCATCATTCGCAGACATATGAAAAGAAAGCTTGATACTGTCGTCATCTCGGACGTACACCTGGGCACTGTTGGTTGCCACGCCGTAGAACTCATACAATATCTCAATTCAATAGAAGCAAAAAGAATTATACTAAACGGCGATTTTGTAGACATGTGGCAATTTAAGAAGTATTACTGGCCGGAAGCCCACATGCATGTTATACGAACACTTCTCACAATGATGACCAATGGTACCGACATTTATTATTTAACCGGAAACCATGATGAAACTCTTCGAAAAGTTTCCGGTTTGCAATTAGGGCCGTTGTTTATTCGAGACAAACTGGTACTTGAACTAAATGGTGAGAAGGTCTGGTTCTTTCATGGTGATATTTTTGATGTGACTATGAAGTATTCCAAGTGGTTAGCAAAACTGGGTGGCCATGGCTATGAATTATTAATTCTTCTGAATCGCTGGGTAAACAGACTTTCAATGAAAATGG
>JAKSCW010000048.1 GCA_022360375.1 Balneolales bacterium | reverse complement strand
TATACATTGAAAGCAAGAGAGATTACATCCTTATTAAAACCACGAATAAAGAAGTGCTGACTCACCAAACCATCACCTATATGGAGAAAAAACTTCCCGGTGATCAATTTATCCGCATCCATCGCTCCTACATTATTAACTTGAAAATGATCGAAAGCTGGAGCCAATCGGAAGTAGAATTACCCGGTATTAAAATTCCGGTAGGCCGTACGTTTAAACATGAAGCGTTGAAGCAACTAAAGGAGAATACCCATCTTCTTTAATCACTATTCGTTCGAATTAATATCTTAGGTTTTCGTACATTCCGAGGTTAGCAAAAGCGATCGCACCGAATGTCAGAAACCTACCGCGCACTTACCCGAAAATACCGTCCTGATTCCTTCGAAGACATCGTCTCACAAGACCATGTGAGCAATACATTACTCAACGCGATCAAACAAAACCGCCTCTCCCATTCTTACATGTTCTGTGGACCCCGGGGCGTCGGGAAAACTACGATGGCCCGTGTACTTGCCCGGGTAATTAACGAAATTGATGATAGTATTGATGGTGAATCGTTGAACCAGACGCTGAATATTATCGAGATGGATGCTGCTTCCAACAATAAGGTAGAAGACGTTCATCACCTTCGTGAAAGCGTTCGTATTCCTCCTCAAAACGGTCGTTACAAAGTGTTTATCGTGGACGAGGTTCACATGCTTTCCAAAGCCGCGTTCAATGCGTTGTTGAAGACCTTAGAAGAGCCGCCTGAGCACGCCATTTTCATCTTTGCAACTACCGAGCCTCATAAAGTACTACCTACTATTTTATCTCGTGTTCAGCGCTTTGATTTCAAGCGGATTTCGGTAGAAGAAAGTGTTCAGCGGCTCCGAAGAATCGCTTCGGATGAACACATCCGGATTGATGATGAATCCCTTCATGTAATTGCAAAAAAAGCCGATGGTGCACTTCGTGATGCACTTGGTTTGATGGATCAGGCTATTGCTTTTTGTGGAGATAATATCACGCATGACGAACTCCTGAAAGCCTTAAATGTTGTTGGAACAGATCGCTTGTTCCAGTTCATGGATTGTGTGAAGAACCGGGATGCAGATGCAGGCCTGGAACTCATCAACACCTTACTTCAGGAAGGGTATGACATCCAGGAATTCCTGATTGGATTAACCGAGCATCTTCGCAATCTCTACATCGCTCATCATTCACCAAAACTATATCTGGTTGAAGCTTCAGAGGAAACAAAAAAGAAATACCAGTCTACTTCTAATGATTTTTCCCGTGATGATTTAATGCGCATGCTTCATTTAGTAAGCGAAGCGCAGATTAAATTGAAAGACGCTCATCAGCCTCGCATACAATTCGAAATAACCCTGCTCAAACTCATTCACATGGAAAAGACGGAGCAACTTGCCCAGTTGCTTACCGAGCTGAAGGAGTTAAAAAAAAAATTTAACGGTGTAGGGGAAAAAGGCACTAACGTGCAGAGGCACAAAGGCACCGAGGAGCAAACCAAAGAAAGCAACGGTGAAGAAACGATAGGAGCGCATCACAATACGCCCATACGAGATGAAGCAATTCAAAAAAATTCTGAAATCGAAGAAAAAAAGGACCTCGAGCAACCCATTCTTCCCGGATTTGAATATGATTTAGGTGAGCCAGCGATTACAACCAATATTTCTACAAAAGCAAAGCACATTCAATATGCTAACGGAAACGGAACGGATACAACAGAACAAGTAATCGAAGAACCGAAGGTTGAAATCCCTACAAAAAAGCTGGTTCTGGAAGATGTAAACGCCATTTGGACCCAGTTTTTAGAATCACTAACCGATACCGTACCAAAAATCCTGGAGCTCCAGGTTCAACGTGCAAAACCTGTTAACCTGGTTGGTCATGAATTAAGTTTAGCTGTTGATAATCCACTTGCGCAACGCATGCTGGAGGAACAGGAAATGGAATTGGTAACCCGGTTAAAGGAACATCTGGGAGTTCGATTGCGTTTTAAAATGGTAATTGT
>JAKSCW010000200.1 GCA_022360375.1 Balneolales bacterium | reverse complement strand
GAGGATGTAATTGATACTCCCGATGTTGACGATTTGGTATCTGAGGATGACGCACCAGACGAAATTGACGAAGATTTGGACGATTAGCGTATCATTCGTTAAGGTCATTTTTTAACGGAGATACAGGTTCCTCATTTCCTGATCTACCATATACCTCTTTATCCTCAATAGTGATTTGTGATAAATCGCCTGATGAATGGCTGCTTTTAACGGAAGAGGATTCTTCTACAGCAATAGCAGGGATATGATCTGCAATTTTATCCAGCATCGAACTTAATTGACGCTGTTTTTTCTTTCGCCAGGCAACATCTAGAGTATAAACAAGCAAAGAAAACACTACCAATAATGAGGAAAAGAGTGCGATGCTTTCCACTAAATCTGTTTTGAAAATGGCGAACAGAACTCCAAATACCAAAGTTGTAAGTATGGCACCGTACATCAAGCCTTCGGTTAATGAGCTGGCAAGGCCCAATCGTTGAGAAAACTGTATATTAACACCATGTTTTCTTTTGATGAAACGTGCAGTTGTTACAATTCCGGACATGCTGTTGTATACAATTTCGTTTGCTCCGGGATCTTCTTTGAAACTGCCAAGCATTGCATTTTCATTAAAGTTTTGACGCATTTCAGCACGCATTTCATCCCAAATCTGACTCATTGGTACATTCGTTTCAATCAAGCGCTCCTCAAAGATATGGGTATCATTTTGAGTAGAAGATGAGCGTACTGATTTTTCTGTAAGTTCTTCTACGGCCATTTGTATATGCGTTGGATCGAGCCCTGCGGCGGCACCAATTTTGAGCAGTTCTTCCTTACTTAACCCTTCAACGGCTTCGTTTTCCCGGTTTCTTTCCTCTTTTTGAAGTTCAGCAGCCCGCTTAATGATCTTTTGAATGGTTTCTTCGGAATACAGTTTATTGCTCATATCGGAAAAATTGGTTCCATAATATAAAAGCCCTAACGAATTAGGGCTTTTCAGAATTCAGCAGAAAAAAACTATGATTTTGAATACTCAAATTCCTTCAAATTCATACCAACACCTTCACTTGGACGTAGAGTCATTGACTTGGGCTGAAGGAAATATAGCAGATAATCCCGGCCACCTGCTTTTGCATCGGTTCCACTCATATTGAAACCACCAAATGGCTGAGCACCAACCAAAGCACCGGTACACTTTCGGTTTATATACAGATTTCCAACTCTGAATTCCCGAAGTGCCTTGTCAATTTTCTTTGGGTCTTTAGAGAAATAAGCACCCGTTAACCCATACTGAGTACCATTTGCAATACGGATGGCATCGTCGGTGTCTTTCGCTTTTATGAACGCGGTAACGGGGCCGAAAATCTCTTCTTGGGCAATTCGGGCATTCTCATCTACATCGGCAAACACAGTTGGCTCGATGTAATGCCCGGGATTGTCTGTTTTCGCTAGTTTTCCCCCAACCATGAGTTTAGCTTCCCCTTTACCAATCTCGATATAGCTCATGATTTTATCTACCGCTTTTTGGTTCACAACGGGACCCGAAGCTAAGTTATCTTTAGCATCTCCAACCTGTAGTGCCCTGGTATGTTCAACCACTTTTTCTAGCACTTCATCATATACCGATTCAACCACAATGGTTCGGGATCCGGCGGAACACTTTTGTCCCTGGAAGCCAAAGGCTCCCTTTACAATTTCTGAGGCTGCTAAATCAAGGTCGGCATCTTCATCCACGATAGTTGCATTCTTTCCGCCAAGCTCGCAAACCAGTCGTTTTAGGAAGTGCTGCCCTTCAACTACCTTTCCGGCTATCTCTGCCATGTGAAGTCCCACGGCTTTTGAACCTGTAAAGCTAATGAAACGTGTTTTAGGGCTCGTAGTTAGTGCTTCACCCACTTCGATGTTATCACCGGTAACAAAGTTGAATACCCCTTTCGGAAGCCCAACTTCTTCGAAAATCTCAGCCACGATATGCCCCATTTTAGGAGTATCAGGAGCTGGTTTGGCAACTACTGTATTTCCTGCAGCAATTGGTGCAGCAGCCATTCCTAAATAAATGGCGAAAGGAAAATTCCATGGAGAAATTGATACACCTGCTCCCAGAGGCATGTAAATGGTTTTGTTAGCATCGCCCCAGGAATCTTTTACCGGCATTCCATCTTCAAGTCGTATAGCTTCATAGGCGTAGTATTCCAAAAAGTCGATGCCTTCAGCGGTATCGGCATCTGCTTCCAGGTAGTTTTTACCGGCTTCTGAAATCATCCAGGCATTGATTTCCATTCTTCTTCTGCGTACCACATTTGCTGCTTTCAATAAATAATCAGCTCGTTCTTTTGCAGGAACATATTGCCAGGTTTCAAAGGCTTCCCAGGCTGAATCCAAAGCACCGAGCGCCTGGGAGGTACTTGCCATTTGGAAACTTCCAATGGTTTCATTCAGGTTGGACGGGTTCACACTTTCAAAAGTGCCGGATTCCCCTTTTATCCATTCCCCGTTAATGTATAAATCATGCTCCTTGCCAAAGTCCGCGCGGACTTGATCCAGTGCCTGCTTCTGCGCAGCATCGATGGTTGGATCAGAGAAATCAAGGTATTCTTCGTTAGTAAATTTTTCGAGTGTAATGTCTGCCATTGGTTCCTTTGCTATTACTCAGGTTATTTTTTCACGCTTGTTGTTTCAGGGATGCCAAATATAGGTAGAAAAGCGCTCCCATTTCAAAGGTACCAATCTTGCATGTAAACATGCTG
>JAKSCW010000049.1 GCA_022360375.1 Balneolales bacterium | reverse complement strand
TGACGAAACGTTATGTATAAATGGCTATACAGGTTCGGGAAATAATTTTGACCAGGCTGTACCTAACTCATCTACCATAGGTGAACAAACGGATACCGGATACCGGTTGCTTACTGTTCTAAGTACGGTTGAGTTTAGCGGTATTGAAACAGCTAATGTTGACTTTGATTTCCCAACCGGTAGCGAAGTTTCTACCATGCCATTCAATTTTGCTGTAAACGATAACGATGATCAGGCTCGGGATACCCAGGTATCATGGTCTTCCAGAGCTGGTCAGGATGACTGGTGGAATACTCCTGCGCGATGGGAAACTGTTGCCTTAGTGGGTCTTGATGCAATTGTTATTACTTCTAATGAAGAAGAAGATGATGCTACGCCATTCACATACTCATTAGAACAAAACTATCCAAACCCATTCAACCCAAGCACAAACATCGAGTTCACGTTAGCAAATTCTTCTAATGTAACACTTGAGATTTATAACATGCTTGGCCAAAGAGTGGCAACCTTACTTGATGGTGACAAAATGAGTGCAGGAGCTCATAAGCAATTATTTGATGCTAGTAGCTTAGCCTCTGGAATGTATCTGTACAAATTAACAGCAGATAACTTCACACAAACCAGAAAAATGATGTTAATCAAATAACATCAAGTTATTTAGCGGGCACCTTCTGGTGTCCGCTTATTTTTTTTTAATTGAACAATCGTGACAGTTATGTCTATAAAGCGCATTCTTTCATTACTTTTTGTGATAGTATTTATTTCTGAAACTTCATTTGCGGGAACAAAGGGTAAAATTGCCGGTACCGTTACTGATGATTTTGGTGAGACTTTGGTTGGAGTTCAGGTAATAATTGATGGTACAACACGAGGAACAACCACTGATTTAGAGGGTAAGTATACGTTAGTAAACTTAGATCCCGGAAAGTATACCCTGATATTCCGATACATTGGGTTTGCTACCGTAAGAGTTGAAGAGGTGGAAGTAATTGTAGATAAAACCACAACGATTGATGTTACCCTGCAGGAAGAGGTCATTGAGGGGCAAGAAATTATAGTAACCGCTGAACGTCCTATTGTTGAGAAAGACAGAACAACAACCACAGCCTACATAAGCTCGGAACAATTAGAAGCATTACCTTTGGTTAGTATCAATGAAGCAATTAACCAACAGGCTGGTGTTGTCGATGGGCATTTCAGAGGTGGAAGAACAGGCGAAGTATCTTATTTAGTAAACGGTGTACCTATTAATAATGCGTTTAATAATGGTGCTTCTTTTGATGTGGAACAAAATATGGTTTCCAGCCTGGAAGTAATTAGTGGGGTATTTAATGCCGAATATGGGCAGGCTTTAAGTGGGGTTGTAAATATTGTAACTAAAGGGGTAAGCTCGGAGTGGTCTGGTAACTTTTTAGGATTTGCAGGAATGATTGTAAGTGGCAGAGAACTGGAGTTTGTATCCCGTGAAACAAATCAGACCAGTTTTCTTGGAGTAAGTGATTTTACTAGCGAGAATGTTAGCTATACCGAAGCGGCTTCTTCTCTTATTGAAGAAGATATTCAGCTATCTATTGGTG
>JAKSCW010000281.1 GCA_022360375.1 Balneolales bacterium | reverse complement strand
CCTACATCCACAAGCAAAAAATTGTCTTTCTCGGTGAAATAATCATGGTATTTAATGTCGGCAGTTACAAAGGCCTGTGCACCAGCCTCGATGGCTTTCTTCTTCAGGGAAATTCCCGATCCACCACATACTGCCACCTTTTTGATTCGATCCACAGAACCGGAAAAACGAACTGAACGAACATTAAGAGCCCCTGAGATTAAATGAAGAAATTCATTTTGACCTACACCCTCCTCTGGATACTCACCTAGAACTCCCATCCCAAAATTCTGGGATTTCGAAGCCAGTTCCGTAACCTGGAAGGTGCCTTCTTTCAAAAGTCCTTCTTTCCTCAACCCTTCCTTTAATGCAGAAACATTTTGGGCATCAATAATGGCTTCAAAGCATTTAAGGCCTTTCTCGCGATTCTCAACATTAAAGAAATGGGCTTCTTCTGCAGAATAATAATTCAACGTTTTCAGTACATATGCAGAATCCTCGTTAGAGGAAACGAAACGAATCTTTCGGCTGATTTGATAACCTTTATCCAAAAAGCGCAGGTTATCCAACCCGAGGATGTTTGCGAGTACAAAAGAAACGCCATCTAAAGCAGCATCCAAATTTGTGTGGGCAACTAATAAACCAATATCATTCTTAATGAGTTTATAGATGATTTTACCCTGCTCGTTGGTTGGATTTATAGATCCGATTTTGTTAAAAATAAGTGGATGATGGGCAACGATGAGTTGACACTTTCTTGAAATAGCCTCCTCTACAATTTCATTAGTTACATCAAGGCAGGTAAGAATGGATTTAACTTGCCCTTCCGGATCCCCGACCAGTAATCCAACATTATCATAATCCATTTTGATGCTAGGGGGCGCCCATTGGTTCAAAAAGGTTGATATCTGTCGGATGGTGGTTACCAATTTATCTCCCCTTTTTTACTTTTGGTTCGAAAAACTGACCCGACGACTGGGTGATATAATCAAGGAAAACGTGATTCAAGAAAAAGATGAATTGCATTGTTTCTGAGCTGCAAAAAATAAGACTAAAACCCGAATTATAAAAGGGTATCTTCCAGTTAGGGAATGCATTAATGAAAATAGCTTTTGAGATGAGCGAAGATTCCATTTCATCGAGACTAAAATCTATACAAAATCGAGTATCGGAAACGTGCCAACGTATTGGGCGCGATTCGAATGCAGTGAAAGTAATAGCGGTAAGTAAAACAAAACCCAATGAAGCAATTTTGGAAGCTTTAAGTGCCGGTCAAATTGATTTTGGAGAAAATAAAATGCAAGAACTTCAAACTAAAATGGGTGAGATTCACTCTCCTGAGGTCCAGTGGCATATGATTGGAACCCTTCAAACCAACAAAATCCGCCATATAGCACATAGAGTTAACTGGATTCATTCCGTTGGAAAAGCGAAGTATTTAAATGAGATTGAGAAACGGGCGGCAATCCACAACCGAATCATTAATGTGTTGATTCAAGTGAATATAAGTGGTGAAGATCAAAAGAGTGGGTGTGAAATTTCGGAACTGGAACATATCCTGAACCATGCGAGGCAATTTGAGCATATTCGCATTAAAGGGTTAATGGGTATGGCTACATTTACAGACGATTTAGAACAAATCCGTATGGAATTCAGAACTCTGAAAAAGGCATCAGATCAACATCAGCATTTAAATGAGGGAAACGTGGATCTAAAAGAACTAAGCATGGGTATGAGCGGTGATTTCGAAGTAGCTATCGAAGAAGGATCCACCATGATTAGAGTTGGAAGCTCAATTTTTGGTGCGCGAAACTATGCTTGATCTTTTGCGTAGCTGTTTTCACCTTGTAACTTGAACAACACAAATTTTGAGGGCATTATGTTATTTGGTTTACCTTGGTATGCAATTATCGCAATCGTAGCTATTGCTGGTGGTATTTATGCGGGAATCCGTGAAAAGGAAATGAGATTGGAAGAAAAGCGTCTTACAAGCTCTAAAGAATCCCAGGAACTTCGTAAAATGATATTCAATCTTAAGTCGAGGGTTGAGAATTTAGAGGCTATTGCTACGGAACAAGAATCAGCTAAAGGGGAAATCACACTTGATGATATTGAAATCAAAGGGGATATTGACGGAAATAATTCAAGTTCGACAAAAGTTAGAGGATAAAAATGAGTGAAGAAGAACTACTGATTTCAATTGTTGCAATTGTATTTGGTGTAGGATTTGCCGGGTTTTTATTCCATAACATTTTCAGCTTAATACGCGCAGCTATCGAAAAAAGAAACAGCGCTGCATCCGGTGATATTAATCCACAGTTTTTTAAGGCACTGGGCGAGTTTAAACGACAAACGGAGCGCAGGATAGCGAACCTGGAATCCATTGTTACTGAGCTGGAAGAAGAAAAAATTCGTATTTCTGATTCTGAAGATTCAAGTGGGGAAATTGAGATCGAACCTGAGGAGGTCCGAAAACCTCAAAAAGATGAAAATTCTAATCTGAGGAACATGTTAAATGAATAAATAGTACTTTACAGCGTTTAGTGACTGGTTATAACATTTGGCATTATGAAACTCACCCCTTTAGAAATTAAACAGCAGCAGTTTGAGAAATCCTTGAGAGGGTATGATGTTGCTGACGTACAGGCTTTTTTATCATTGGTATCTAACGAATACGAACACCTTCTTTCCAAGAATAAAGAACTGGAAGAACAGATTGAAAAGTTAACCGATCGTGTTAAACACTATGAGCGTGTAGAAGAAGCTTTGCATGAAACACTTCAAACTACGAAAGAGTCGGTAGCTCAAAAAATGGATAATGCTCGCTTAGAAGCAAAAAACCTGGTAGATAAAGCACATATAGATGCAGAATCTATCGTGAAGGAGGCTAATCATCAAAAAGCCCAAATCAGACAAAGTATTCTGCGATTACTTGACAAGAGAGAAGAAATCATTCTGGGGATAACTTCGTATCTCCAAAACGCTCAGTCTACCCTCGAGAAGTTTTCTACTGATGAGCTTAAAGTGTTTTCTTTTGAAGAAGATGAGCCGAAAACTGAAGTAGAAGAATTCATTCCTGATGAAGATCTTTCCGGCTCCCGGTTTGCTTTTGATGATGGTGAAACTGATGACATTACTAAGGGAGCTTTTGAAGAAAACGATACAGCTTTTCCTCCCGGAAGCGATCGGTTAGATGATATATTAGACGAAATAGACTAAATGAAATTTGATAACGTAGAGGAATTTAGGGCAAAGCGATCTGCTGCTGTCTCTTACATCCAATCTGAAACTGATTTTCAGCCCGAATATTTGTTAATACTCGGAACCGGACTGGGCCAACTCGCTGAAGAAATTGATATTTCTGATACCATCGAGTACGATGACATTCCCAATTTTCCGGTTTCTACCGTAGAAAGCCATCATGGTCGTCTTATTTTCGGCCACCTGGGAAATAAACCGGTTATGGCTATGCAGGGTCGCTTCCACTACTATGAGGGATACACAATGCAACAAATTGCCTTCCCCGTAAGAGTGGCAAAAGCTCTTGGCGTACAAACTTTGGTTGTTAGTAATGCCTGTGGTGGGTTGAATCCAAATTACCGCCGCGGCGATATTATGCTGATTAATGATCACATTAACTTTTTAGGTGATAATCCGCTAATTGGCCCTAATGATAATGAACTTGAGCCCAGGTTCGCCGATATGAGCGAACCGTACACAGAACGGTTGATTGAAACGGCTGAAAATGTTGCCTTAGATCTTTCCATTAAAATGCACAAAGGGGTGTACCTTGCTGTGTCCGGACCCATGCTGGAAACACGCTCTGAATATCGCTATATGAGACAGCTTGGCGCAGATGTTGTAGGAATGAGTACGGTGCCTGAAGTGATTGCTGCAGTTCATATGGGGCTGGATGTGTTGGGAATTTCAGTAATTACGGATGAATGTTTCCCTGATGCGCTGGAACCGGTAAGTATAGATGATGTTCTTGAAGCTGCCGCTATGGCGGAGCCAAAAATGACCCAGGTAATTATCGGGGTACTTGAACGTTTATGATGAACATTTTTTCCACAAAAAGCATTACTTTTCCACCGAGTATTGCAAAGAAACAAAGAAATTTGTTTTTATTGTAAACCACAAGCATTACAGTTACAGACTATATGAACTTTGATGGATTCGATGACGAGCTTTGGGACGAACACAAATGGGAAGCTCATCTTGACGAAGTTGAAAAGAAAAGCGATCAACTGCGCCGTTTTATCTCATCTGACCCAAAAGGAAACACCCCTCGATGGATCACATTACTGAAGGAGAGTTTATCTGAAGACGACGCCTTCGAAGCATATGTTGAAGAGGAATTGCTACTCGACGAGGCTTATTTCCCTGAAGAGGATGACGACTGGGAGGACGAAGACGACTACGAGGATGATGACTTTTTATTCGGAACTGCAGAAGAGTTTTCTGATACAGAAGAGGAGATTGAAGATTTTGATGCCGGAGAAGAGTGGAAGGCATTGAGCGATCAATTCGCTATTTCTGATTATGGCTCAATCGACAACCTCATGATTTTCAACCGGTCAAAGGAATTAGCTGTTGAAGTACTTCGCTGGTCTGAATCTGTACCATCTAAAATGCAAACCAAAGCTTTCCAGGAGTTTGTGGGTGAATCTCTTAAAATAGGGGCTAAGCTTGCCGGAGGCTACTCTTTTGGATTTGAAGCAGAGTATTTAGGGGCCAACATTGCGTACACCAAAAAGGCATTGAAGAGTGCTAACCTGGCACTTACCCTACTGCAATCCCAAAAATCAGACAATTATTTCTCTACAGAACTCTACTCCGACTACCACGCCCGGTTTTTTGAACTCCGGAATGACGTTGGAGTATATGTTCAGGAATTAAGAGATCGGTTTTATAACCGAATCGATTAATCCTCCCAAATAGCTATTATCTTTAATCCCTCTGAATCAGAAGCAGCCCGGAACATTGAACCGGTGTTTGTTTTCATTGAGATATTACCAAACTTATCCACAGCTATAAATCCTGCTTCCCTTGGATTCAATTTTTCATCTACCAGGTAATCCATTGACTGCTGTAATTCAGATTCAGTAAACCTCATATGGCTTGCAAGAGTATGAGCAGATACGTTCAACATAATACGTTCTCCCCAACCGGTGGCAGAAACGGCCACCAAATCATCTGCATACGTTCCTGAACCGATAATTGGAACATCTCCAACCCGCCCGAATTTTTTGTTGGTCATTCCACCAGTAGAAGTGCCGGCTACCAGGTTCCCATCTTTATCCAACGCTACACACCCTACGGTTCCCATTTTCCAGCCATTGTTTTGTTCTAATTCCTTTACACTTCCCTCGCCTGCATTTGCGCGTTTCCAGGCTTCATATCTTCGTTCTACCCTGAAGTACACCGGGTCTACTCGTTCAACATTTGTCATATCCGCAAAAGCCTCCGCTCCGGCCCCGGAGAAAAACACATGATTCGATTGCTCCATAATTTTCCGGGCCAGGCTAATGGGATTTTTTACCGTGGTTGCACCGGTGAGTGCACCCGCATTCAACATATTGCCATGCATAATAGCTGCATCCAGCTCGTTTTTACCTTCGGCTGTAAAAACAGCGCCCCGGCCGGCATTGTATAACTCATTGTCTTCCAAATACCTGATTGTTTGCTCTACTGCATCTAATGCCGACCCCCCATTTTCCAGAATTTCCTGACCGATCGCTAACGCCTCTTCTAAGGAAGCCATATATGCTGCTACCTGCTCAGCGGGAGCATCCGGAGGGTAGTACCCTGCACCTCCATGTAAAGTAATCGCCCATTCTTTTTGCTCCTGGGCATTAATGGTTATAGCAAATAGCACTAGTAAAATAGAAGTGAAGAACCGTTTCATACTTTGAGTTTAATTCCGTTTCGAGAATGTACAAAATAAAAAAGGACGCCTAGACGTCCTTTTTAAAAATTATGTAATTAAGCACTACGACTTGATTACCTGTACATTCATTTGAAGTTTTACTTCATCTCCTACTACAATACTTCCTGCTTCGGTAACCGCGCTCCAGGTTAAACCAAACTCTTTGCGATTAATGGTTCCGGTTAACTCGAATCCTGCTTTTGTCTGCCCATAAGGATCGATAACTACTCCGCCATGGTCAACATCAAGTACTATTTCCCTGGTAATATCGCGAATGGTGAGATTCCCGGTCACTTTAAATGTCCCTTCAGCAATTTTATCAAATGAAACAGACTCAAAGGTTAGTTTTGGATATTCCGCCGCATTAAAAAAATCATCTGATTTTAAATGCGTGTCGCGATCTGACACACCCGTATCGATGCTATCAACATCTGCAGTGAAATTGATTTTTGCACCTGTAAATGTTTCGTCACCCGCTTCAACTGTTGCATTGAAGGAGTTGAATTTTCCGGTAACTGTTGAAATTACCAGATGCTTCACTTTGAATTGAATTTCAGAGTGCATGGTATCAATGTTCCAAAGAGTTTTTACTGCTGTTTCCATAGTCTTGATGATTTAGAGGTTATTTTTAGTTTAATGTTAAACTAATTTACTAAGCACAGCGTTCGAGCGCTAATCGATAGCACCTATAACTCTTATCAAAAAAGAAATTATTTAAGAGAGACTACGGTTTTTGGGTTGTTTAAATCTGAATATTCATCAATGAGTAGTATTGGCCTGGCCAGGGTTTTCCTTTTATTTCTGTGGTTCTATTTTTTGAATGGTGCTTGCAGCCCTAAACCATCCTTAGATTTATTTGTGGGAAGCAATTCTTTGCAGCAAATAAATCAATTCTATACAGGTGTTAAAGGTAAAATCGTTGATGAATCAGGTGAAGGAATTGCTAATGCGGAAATACAGGTTATTGGTTCTACCCTAAGTTCCAGGACTGATTCAAACGGGTATTTCGAAATGTTTAATGTACCTGTCGGATACTCTGCATTTTCAGTACAGGCAAATGATTATATCTCTAAAAATGAGACTATTCTTATCAGTAATTCTAATGAAGCATCTGGCCCATTAACCATTGAATTAAGCAAAGGGATCGGGATAACTGTTACGAATAGCTATGATGACAACCCCCGGTTACTTTACCTGCTTGACTACAAAAAAAGCATAAGTGCCCAAATCGACAGCCTTATAACATTACGGCAGCATGTAGGTTCAAAAATATCAGAAAATCTTGATTCTGCTTCCGTAGAAGAGAGAAATGATCCTTTCTTTAAACCCTTCAGGGATTTATTTGTTACTGAAAACCCCGGGAAATGCACACCTATTAACTGGGCGGGGGGCATGTTTAAGGAAATTCGTGACGGTCTGCCAGAAATGGAATTGGTAACACCGTTTAATTTTACAGTTATCAACTATGACACCGGGTATCTCATCAGTGTACATCTAGCCGGGTACAGAAGCTTAGATGACGGACTTGGATTGATTTATGCCCATAATTCGGAATTCACTTTTCGGGAACTTGCAACCGATAATATTCAATTGAAGAGTTTTTGGGAGTCCAATCGCAAACAGTTGTACTTAGGTTCATTTTCCCACTTCTTATCAAGTTTGGCTGCCGGCAAATATTCAGGAGAGGGATTCAGAGTTTATGGTGGTCAATTTAGCGAAGCCAATGCCAATTCTCTTGGTTCTTCGGTTGTATTCAGCGGAGATATCGAATTAAAGAAAGAAGATTTTTTGATACCGGGTAATGAAGAAAACACCTTTATCCTGAGCTACTCAAATGATTTGAAGGTAGAATACAATCAAAGATTTATGCGACAAAATTATAAATACAAAGGATTGAATGGTTTTCGGTATGAAACCTCCTGGTTAAAATTGAACCGGCCTGCTGTTTTATTCTCTTCCAATGGTAATCTTCAGAATTCAAATTCAGTATCTCAAAATGGCCTTTGGGGATTTAGAAAAGTCTGTGATATGCTGCCACTTGATTATACACCATAAAAAAGCCATTCAAAAAACCGAATGGCTTTTGATGTATGCCGGTGTGCCACAACTTTGGTTGTTCCACTTTTAGTTTGTTCTCAATATCCGGCAGCCTGCCCGTCTACCCTGGCTTCTGAAGCGCCGTAATAGACCCCTATCTTTAAATCGCGCATAATAGCCTGAAACCGACCGAAGAAACTATCGCCAATTTGAACATCATGACCCATTGACCTCAGTTTATCGACCACCTGGAAATCAATAGAGCTTTCGATGCTTACCTGGCCAACGTCCGTGAGGG
>JAKSCW010000486.1 GCA_022360375.1 Balneolales bacterium | reverse complement strand
TCCGGAACACCATCCCAAACATTGGGTCGGTTTCCAACATAGCCTAAATCTTCATAGCCCATTTGGGTGGTATAATAGCCAGTAAGGGTGAAATTCCGGATTTCCCGGAAGAAATCTACCCCGGGTTGAGTTTCTTCCGTGGCTTTGTCCGGGTAGGCAATTTGATCCAAAATAACGATTTGGTCTTCGGCGGTAGCAAAGATGAAATCTTTTCCATTGTTTGACCGGGAATACTCATCCAGCCAGGAAATCCCATCTCTGAAGTCATCCTGGATATATTCCCATTCTTTTACGGCAAAATCGATGAATTCGGGAACAAAGGCTTCTGAAGCAGCACCTGCTGTTGCAGTGGCGGGAAGAATTAAATCGCAAAGCACAGCTACCGTTTCAAATTCATGATCAGTAAAGAAATTATCTTCAAAAATTCGTTTATCGCGGGCTTTTTCTTCTGGTGTTCTTCCGTATTCACTAAAATCGTACACATCCTGAAGGCGACGACGATCCGGAGCGCCGGGAGCACAACCGTTAATCAACATTCCGGTACCTAAGGCACCGAGCAACATAGTTTTAATTGAGTCTCTTCGATCCATAATCAGATATTTTGCTTGTTAAGTTGATCTACAATGTATTCGGAGGCCCGAATAGATAACGCCATGATTGTCCAGGTTGGGTTTTTATCTGCCTGGGACACAAAAACACCTCCATCTACCACAAACACATTGTCGCAGTCATGTAGTTGTTGATAGCTGTTTGTAACAGAAGTTCCAGGGTCATCACCCATACGGGTTGTTCCAACCTCGTGAATAATCACACCCGGAGCAGCCAATCCATAATCGGAATCAGCACCGGCTTTGTTCCCCAGGGGTATAGCACCCATGGCATCAAAAATCTGCTCAAAAGTTTCCTGGGAATGTTTTGCCTGCATTCGCTCGTAGTCCGTCCATTTGTAATGGAATTTCAATACGGGTATTCCCCACTTATCCACCACATCCGTGTCGATTTCGCAATAATTGTCATATTGAGGCACACTTTCTCCACGCATGGAGATTCCCATAACCGATCCAAAAAAGCGTTTCACATCATCACGGAGTTTGTCGCCATAGCCCCCAACTACCCCGTCGAAATGTTCATTCAGGTTCGTGGTATCAAAACCAAACCCATATCCTGGTTGGCCAAGTCCTCCCCATATTTCAAGATGATAGCCGCGCGGGAAATCAAGGTTAGCTTCGTTCAGCCACCATGGAGTGTACACGTGCATTCCACCTACCCCGTCTTCGTTATAGGTTTTTCGGTTCAGCATTTCAGGAACAATGGCTGCCCGGCTGGTTCCGGTTGAATCGTGAAGGTAATGTCCCATTACTCCGCTGCTATTCCCCAATCCATTTGGGTGTTGCGTGCTTTTTGAATTCAACAGAATACGGGCGGTACTACAGGCTGATGCTCCCATTACAATCACTTTTCCGTTGATTACCTGCTCGGATCCATCCTCTTTATTGATGTAAGAAACTCCGGTAGCCTTACCTTCCGAATTTGTGAGTACTTCCCGTGCCATTGCATTCACAAACAAGTCGATACGGCCGGTAGATTTTTGAGCGGGGAAGATGAGACAGGTTCCGGAAGAAAAGTCGGCATAAATCTGGCATGCGCGATTACACTGGCCGCAATAGAAACAAACTCCGCGATCATTATTCAATCGTTTGGTAAGAATAGAAAGCCGGGATGGAATAACAGGAATACCCGCTTTCCTGGCCCCTTTTATGTAATACAATTCATGGAGTCTTGGTTTTGGGGGAGGTAAGAAAAAGCCGTCCGGTTCGTTGAAAATGCCTTCTTTACTTCCGAAAACCCCAATCATTTTATCAACACGATCGTAGTATGGTTTTATATCATCATAGCCAATGGGCCAATTGTCACCCAATCCATCAAAGTCTTTTCGCTTGAAATCGAGCGGCCCGAATCGAAGAGAAATTCTTCCCCAGTGGTTGGTTCGGCCACCCAGCATCCGGGAACGGAACCACCCAAATTCAGTGCCTTCGGCCTTGGTGTAGGGCTCGCCATCTAACTCCCAGCCACCATAAGCAGCGTCCCAATCCCCAAAATTTCGAAGTGGTGTGGAAGCTCCGCGACGGGGAGATTCCCAGGCCGGGCGAAGCTGGCTTCGATCTTCATTTCTTGCAGGGTCGAAATAAGGCCCGGCTTCCAGAATGGCTACATTCAGCCCGTTCTCTGATAAAATTTTGGCAGACATCCCACCACCGGCGCCGGAACCGATGATAACCGCATCGTAGACCTTTCTCCTCGAATTAATGATCTCCATGTAAATTTCCTTCTGGTAAACATTCTCTGATAACGACCCGAAGTTAAAGGAATAGCAGTGAATTACAAGAGGAAAATGCTACTGTCTTACCCCATTTATAATCACTTCTGAAATTTCGGTAGTGTACTCAAAAGGGTCGCCATCAAAAAGTACTATATCCGCGTCCTTTCCTGCTTCTAAACTTCCTACACGGTCATCGATTCCGAGTAAAGTTGCAGCATTTATGGTTAAAGCTTCCAGCGCATCTTCAAAACCCAGACCATAAGCAACGGCAACACCTGCTTCAAAAAGTACGACTCTTGTTTTCGGAACATATGCTTCGTAACCGCTTTGAAAAGCAAACGGAATTCCGGCTTCCCGGAGAGTTGCCGCAGTTTCCATTGAGGCATTTTGGGCTTCCCCTCTTGTTCGAATCATAGTTGGGTGAACGAAAACGGGAACTTCAGCCTCTTTTAATTCATCCAGAATAAGATAGGATTCTGCGGCACCATCAATCACCATTTCGAACCCAAATTCCTGTTGAAGCCGAAGAGCAGTCATAATATCATTGGCTTTGTGAACTGTAATCATTGCGGTTAGTTCTCCATTCAGCAAGTCAGCCAGTGCTTCCATTTTAAGATTGGTGGCTCCCGGGTTTTCACCCGATTGTTTTACCATATATTCGCGGGCTTTAATGAGCTCCTGGCGAACCATAGCTACTGCCTTCGAACGGGTTCCCGGAGTTCGAATAGCACTATTCATGTTATTTCCTAATGTCATGGCCAGCATTTTTGCAGGAACCAGTACCGATTCATCCACGGTTTCTCCTGAAGTTTTCACAATCATGGTTTGCCCGCTGATTAAAGCACCCGGGCCATGTCCCGTATGAATAGTAGTAATTCCGTGCCTGCGAAGATGGCCCACTAATTCTTCCCGGGCGTTGTAAGCGTCAATGGCTCTTAGTTCCGGCTGTATTGCAGAAGAAGTTTCAAGCTGATCCTGGTCATGAGGTTGATTCATGTACCCGGCCAGGCCAACCACGCTATGCGCGTCAATAAGACCCGGAGTAACCACAGCGGCTTCGAGTATTTCGTAGTTGGAAGGGATATTGATTCGGTTTTCTGAACCAACGGCTTCAATTTTCCCATCGCTGATCAGAATTACCCCACGTTCAATAGGCTCACCAGCCGAAGTATATACAATTTCCCCTTTTATGGCGATTTGAGCATAGGAAGAAATGGATAGTAAGCTAAAAACCAGTACGTAAATTAGTTTTTTCATTATTCGCCTCCTGCTCTTTCGTGATGATGAAATACTTCGCCCCGGAACACTTCATATCCCCCGGTTGCAAATTCCCGGTCTTCAGGATTTGAGCGATCCCAAACCTTATGGCCTTCCACCCAGGTTTGTTCTACGTGCGTATACACACTAAACGGGTCTCCTGAAAGGATGATGAAATCGGCGTCTTTGTCCCGGTCAAGACTTCCAACCCGATCGTCTGCATCCATCATCATTGCTCCGGCAATAGTAAGTGCTTCCAGCGCTTTTTCACGGCTCATCCCTTCTCGTATTTGCAGAGCCGCAGACCGCAGGAACAAACGTGAATCGGTTATTCCGTCGTCGGTATGCACTGCTACTAAAGCACCGGCATCTTCCAGTGCTTTTCCATTGGAATTAGTGAATTCCATGGCTTCCAGCTTCCCGCCGTACGCATCCAGGCTAATGATGGAAGAAGGAATCCCTGCTTCAGCTATTTCGTCTGCCACTTTAAAGGCTTCACTCACATGATGAAGTACCACCCGGTACCCGAATTCTTCAGAAAGGCGGATGGCCGTAAGAATATCATCATGGCGGTGCGTGTGATTATGAATAATCCGTTTTCCTTCCAGCACTTCAACAAGGGTTTCCAATTGAAGGTTACGAGCCGGCATCTTTGATTCATCCCCATCTGCAGCTTCCACCTTTTGTTGATACTCCTGGGCTTTAACAAACAAAGCACGCACCATTGCTGCCGATTTAGCCCTTGTGCCTGAAAATGGAGCAGACCCGATTGGGTTTGTACCGTTTGCCATCTTTAATCCCCCGAAAATGTTGTTTTCTTCATCAACCACAAGCAGCATATCCTCAATGGTATTGGCGGGGCGAAGCTTCAGGTATACTGTTTGGCCACTGATAAGCCTGCCAGAGCCCGGCATCACATTCACGGTAGTGATGCCTCCTGCCAGTGCTTTTTTGAAGGTATCGCTACGCGGATCAATTGCATCCATAATCCGCACATCCGGGTGCAGCGTGGAAGAGCGGTCCCCGCCATCTCCTTCCCCGATGTGAGAATGGGTATCTACTAATCCGGGCATGAT
>JAKSCW010000050.1 GCA_022360375.1 Balneolales bacterium | reverse complement strand
TCTTACCCCTTGTGGTCCCATAATTTCTTTGGAATTCTTTGCCCGAAGTTCTCCGGTGGTTGTAACATTTACTTCGAATTCACCAATTACGGGGCTAACTATTAGTTCATCGACTTCCGAAGATTCACTGGTTGTCAAAAACCATGAAACAGTGACCAACAAAATAACTGAGAGGGGGATGATTATTTTCTTTTGCATGATGACCTGAGACTAGATTTAGTTCGTTAATTAAGGATAAACGGCTGATAAAGCAACATACTTTTAACTAATTTCACACGTTAGACGAGATTTAACGTAAAAAAGTTTAACCCATTAAACCGGATTCTAAGTCAAAAGTTGTTAATGGCTGGGAATAATCAAGAATGGATTTAGGATCGTTGTTTTCGTCAACCACGACGGTACGTGGTTTGTGTTGTTTTGCTTCTTCAGGAGTCATCTCGGCGTAAGAAATAACGATAATTCGATCCCCCACCTGGGTTAAACGCGCAGCTGCTCCATTCATACAACAAACACGGCTTCCGCGTTCTCCCGGAATAGTATAAGTTTCCAACCTGGAGCCATTAGTAATGTTAAGTACCTGTACTTTTTCGTAGGGAAGAAGATTTGCCGCGTCAAGTAAATCCTGATCAATAGTTATACTACCTTCATATTGAAGGTTCGCTTCAGTCACCTTCATTTGGTGAAGTTTAGATTTAAACATGGTTAGCTTCATTATCTAACACTCAAAAATTATGTTATCAATCAATCGCGTTTTACCAAGGTAAGCGGCGGCGGCAAGTATATACGTCTCTTTTTTGGAAAGTTTGGATACCGGCTGCAGGCGATCCATGGAATAAACGTTAAAATAATCATTTTTGAAGCCTTTTGCTTCTAAGTCTTTCTGCTTCCGGGATAACAAAGATTCAGGCTTCAACAATCCCTTATGAATTTCAGCTACCGATTCCTGCATTTTTTTGAACAACAACGGTGCAATCGCTTTTTCTGTTTCACTTAAGTACGCGTTTCTGCTACTTAGAGCGAGTCCATCTTCTGCTCGTTCAATGGGAGCCATAATCAGCTCTAAATCATGGTTAAATTCATTCACCATTTCCTGAATTACCTGGAATTGCTGGTAATCCTTTTGCCCAAATACGGCAACGTCGGGTTGTACAATATTAAACAGCTTGTTTACCACTAAAGCAATTCCCTGGAAATAGCCTGGTCGACTACCTCCATCCAGGTGTTCATTCAATACATCAATTTCTATTCGAAAGAACTTTTCCTCGTTTCCATACATCACTTCATCAGAAGGAGTAAATACCGTTCCCACATTTTCCTGAATACAGAATTCAAGATCTCGCTCCAACGTACGGGGATAACTTCCAAAGTCCTCAGCAGGACCGAATTGTTCGGGATTCACATAGATAGAAACTACAATGTGATCTGCCACTTTTTTAGCCAATTGAATCAGGGAAAGGTGACCGCCATGTAGTGCCCCCATCGTTGGAACAAAAGCTACTTTCTGTTCTTTTAACTGAAGCTGTTTGACTACGCTTCGTATTTCAGAAATGGTGCTTACAACATTCATAATCAAAAAAAGAGACGCAGGAGCGTCTCTAATAAATTCCTCTGGCTTTACAATGCTCGTTCGATATCAAAATTCTCGAGAATTTGCTTCACCCGATTCACGAAAGCCCCACCATGGGCTCCATCAATAATTCGATGATCATAACTCATGGAAAGGTACATCATATGTCGAATACCTATCACATCTCCTGCTGAGGTTTCAATTACTACCGGGCGTTTCACAATTGCACCTGTTCCAAGAATAGCAACTTGTGGTTGGTTGATGATCGGTGTACCCATCAGGTTTCCAACACTTCCGTAATTTGTCAGAGTAATTGTTCCGCCAACTAAATCATCCGGACTTAGTTTTTTGCTTCGGGCTTTATTTGCAACTTCGTTCACCGATTCGGCAAGACCAACCAAATTCATATGCTGAGCTTTTTTGATCACAGGAACAATTAATCCACCTTCGCCCCCTGTACCAAGAGCAACTGCTAAGCCAAAATTGATATTTTTCTTCAGCAAAATGTTATCGCCATCCACTGAACTATTGATCATTGGAAATTCCAGCATTGCTTTGATAATGGCTTCCACAAACAACGGAGTAAAGGTGAGTTTTACCCCGGTTTTTTGCAGAAATGCATTCTTATTCGCGTTCCTCCAATTCACCATATTTGTTACATCAACTTCAGCGAAAGTGGTTACATGGGCAGAAGTCTGCTTTGAATGAACCATATGTTCCGCAATCAACTTTCGCATGCGATCCATTTTTATAACTTCTACATCGCCACTCGGTGAATGGGAAACATCTAATTGACCCGCGTTGATAGATTCAGTGCTTGCAACAGGTTTTGAAGGTGCAGGAGTCGCAGATGCTGGTGTAGAAATTGCCCCTGAGCGTCGTTGCTCAACAAAATTCAAAATATCCTTTTTCGAAACGCGTCCACCTTGCCCAGTCCCTTCGATGCTCTCCAATTCAGCTTGTGAAATACCTTCTTCTTTAGCAATAGAGCGAACTAGTGGTGAGAAAAACTTACCATCGCTGCTGGTCCGGGGTACCGAACCTTCCCCGTTTGGAGTCCCACTGCCATTAGCAAGCAACTGTTCAGGGGTTAATTTCGCAATATCTTCTTTAGTTAAAGTAGTTCCGCCTGGAGAGGGTGAACTTATTGCAGGTTTAGCAGCTGGTGCTGAAACGGGTTTCGCAGGTGAAATTGAAGTACCTGAAACCTCTCCGGTAGCAATTACAGCTATTACTTGGCCAACTTCGATTGTTTCATCCGCCTGAGCATGAATTTCAATTAATGTTCCTGCAGCTGGTGAAGGAACATCGCTGTCTACCTTGTCTGTGGAAATCTCTAGTAATGTTTCATCCTCCTCAACGGTATCCCCAATTTGTTTACTCCATTCAATAACAGTTGCCTCCACTACTGATTCACCCATTTGAGGCATTACCACTTCGATACGCTCACCTCCATTTACTTCAACCTGAGTGTCGGTTTGAACCTCGGCCGCAGGAGCCGATTCTTGTACTGGTTCAGGTTCCGGAGCAGGTTGTGGATCAACGGGGGTTTCTGCAGCTGCAGGAGCTGCCGGCATTTCAACTGGTTCAGCAGCATTTGCATCCGTCTCGATAATTGCAATAGCCTTACCCACTTCAATGGTATCCCCTTCTTCCACCAGAATTTCTATTATAACCCCGGCTTCAGGTGAAGGAACTTCACTGTCTACTTTATCAGTCGCTATTTCCAATAAAGTTTCATCAACTTCTACCGTATCCCCCACATTTTTTGACCATTCAATAACGGTTCCTTCCATTACGGATTCGCCCATCTGGGGCATTACCACTTCTACTTTTGCCATAAGCTTTTGGAATGTTTTTGTTGCCTTACCGGCATTTTCTTTCCGGACTTCAGGAGTACAAAGTTCTTGATTATATCATTCACTTTCAAAAACGTGAATCCTCTAAAACGTTGCAGAAAAGCGCTTTTGATACTTACCACCTAGTAAGGGCAGCGCAGATTTTTATAAAACTTACTAAATAGTAAGTTTATCATAACGAGAATTTGAGATCCTCTATCAAATCATCAATATGTTCTAAGCCAACACTAAACCGGATCAGGTTTTCCGGAGTAGTTGATGTGTCACTTTCACTAGAACGCCGGTGTTCCCACAAACTCTCGATTCCCCCTAAACTGGTAGCCCGTCGAATCACTTTCGATTTGGCAACCACTTCCAGAGTCTGGTTATAATCCCCATCTACTAAGAAAGAAATCATTCCTCCAAACCCCCGCATCTGGGCAGCTGCAACTTCATGATTGAAATGTGATTTTAACCCGGCATAATTTACTTCTGCTACTTTGGGATGCACCTCTAAAAACCTGGCAATTTTCATCCCATTTTCGTTGTGGATTCTCATTCGCGCCGGTAAACTTCGAATGCTTCGGCACAATAACCAGCAATCGAAAGGAGAGGGTACTGAACCCTGCTTTCGTTGGATTTTCCGTATTTCCTCAAAAAACTGGTCTTCCTTTCGCGAAACGATAGCTCCTCCCAGAATATCGGAATGGCCACCCAAAAACTTACTGGTGGAATGCATGACCAGATCTGCACCAAATTCAATTGGGTTTGTGTTGAAGGGAGTTGAAAAGGTATTATCCACAAATATTTTCACTCCTTTTTGTTTAGCAACATGGCAAGTTTTCACTAAATCTGTAATGAGCATTAATGGATTTGAGGGTGTTTCCAACAATGCGAGGTGTGTATTCTTTTGTATAGCATCACTAAATGCTTCAAGATCAGTTGTGTTTACAGAAGACCATTCCAGTCCCCAGCGATCCGCGAAGTTTTCCAAAATTGCACGTGAACCATGGTACAAATCATTAGGGATTATAATATGACCACCTTTTGGTACCGCCATAAAAACCGAAGTAATGGCCGCCACACCTGATGAAAATGCCGCACAAGCTTCCCCTCCTTCCAAATCGGAAAGCACTTTTTCCAATTGAAGCCGATTTGGATTCTCGTATCGAGAGTAAATAAAATCACCCTCCTGATAACCACGTTCGTCATGCTCGTAGTTTGTAGAAGTTTCCAATGGCGGGGCAATAGCCCGGCTTTTAGACCAGTGCT
The DNA here is from genome assembly GCA_022360375.1 of Balneolales bacterium. Lineage (GTDB taxonomy): Bacteria > Bacteroidota > Rhodothermia > Balneolales > Balneolaceae > HXMU1420-13. Next base: position 1,350 of record JAKSCW010000050.1, on the reverse strand, counting down.
CAGTACTTCCATGAATAGCTATGGTATCAATCTTTCGTGTCTTAGTCATAACTCAATCTTCCTTATAGCTTCGATTCGTTGCAGAACCGGTGGGTGAGAATAATTCAAGAACACATAAAATGGATGAGGAGTCAAATTCGAAAGATTGTCTTTCGAAAGTTTCTTCAGCGTTGAAATCATGTCCTCGGGGTTCCCCGTAGTTTCCACAGCGTAGGCATCTGCTTCGTATTCATGTTTCCGGGAAGATATTTGCATGAAAATCGAGAGGATCATTTCAATTGGTGAATACAGCATGCTGAAGAAAATGAGCCCGGCATACACACTCATACTTTCCACATAAAATGCTTCAAACAGCCCTTGTTCGTTCAGGAAAATGGAAAGCAGGAAAAACAAAACAGCTGTATGTGCAATACTGATAACCATCCTTTTAATGATATGCTTCTTCTTGTAATGACCAATTTCATGAGCAAGCACTGCCACTAATTCTGAAACCGTGTGGTTTTCAATTAATGTATCATAAAGGGCTACACGCTTATTTTTTCCAAATCCTGTAAAAAAAGCGTTCGATTTGCTGGAACGCTTCGAACCATCGATCACAAACAACCCGGTTAAGCTAAAATCTACTCTTTGGGTGTAATTCTCGATCTCCGATTTCAACTCTCCTTCTTCCAATGGAGTAAATTTATTGAAGAGCGGCATAATCCAGGTTGGTGCAACATATTGAAGAACTAATATAAACACGGTTACTGCTGCCCATGCATACAACCAGGCCAAAGGCCCTGTATACATGAAGAAGGCCAAAACTGCAGCAAGAATGGGAATTCCCAACACAAGGGAAAGTAATAGCCCTTTAACTAAATCCAGGACAAAAGTTTTCGGAGTAGTTTTGTTGAATCCAAAACGTTCTTCAATTACAAAAGTGGAATAGATACTAAATGGGAGGCTTATTATTGATTTCGCGATAATCAATATTCCGATATACAAAAGTCCGTTAACAAGTTCTGCAAAGCCAAAATCACGAACCCAAACATCCAGCCAGTTGAATCCTCCTGCAAACCAAAATGTGAGAACCAACAAAAGATTAAATGATCCGGTAATGTACCCAAACTGTGTTTGTACCTTTGTATAACGCTGAGATTTAGAATAGGTCTCTTCATCATAAATTCCCTTGAATTCCTCCGGGACTGAATTATTAAGGGATTTTAGATTTAATTGGTTGCTAATTATATCCAGTAAAAATTCAATCAAAATCGTTGACAGAATTATGACTGCGAATACATTCACCATGTTACTTTTTTAGAATAAAATAGTGAATGTTAAAATCGGTACCAATGAATTGATTTACGGCGA
>JAKSCW010000051.1 GCA_022360375.1 Balneolales bacterium | reverse complement strand
GCTGGAACAGGTATTGTTTGAAAACCAGGTAAAGCTCAAACTCGATTCCAGGAAAGCAGAGGCCATTGAACTTCAAACGATGATGGATCAATTCAATGCTTTGCAGGATCAGGTAGACGAACTTATGACTTCTAATGAAGAAGTACCCCGGGAACTGGATTTGCAGACCCAGCTTTTGGGGGCAAAAATTGATCGATTTGGTGGAACAGAGGAAGTGGAAGATAAGATCGATCGGTTGCTGAATGTGAATGAGCGCTACGAATTGAAGAAGAAACAATTAGTAGCTACTACTATGGCTAAGGTATGTACGTCAGAGCTATTTTACGGTATCAGTTACGATGCGGTAGTAGTGGATGAGGCATCCATGGCGGGTATTCCATACCTGCTGTTAATGGCGGCTAAAAGTAAACATCACCTGGTGGTTGCTGGTGATCCTATGCAGCTACCACCGATATCGATCACCAATGATTACGAAGCCTCTCAATTCCTGGAACAAGATGTTTTTACTTTCGTGTCTAAAGCAGAATCAACAGAGGATTTATTTCAATGGCATGATGAACACCCTGACTTCACCTGTTTTTTTGATACCCAGTATCGTTTACAATCCGACCTGGCCGGAGTGATCAGTTCTGTATTTTATGATGGCCGGCTCCAAACCGGTAACCTTGAAAAAGAAGTTGCCTCTGGCTCGGTTGCCCTGGTTGATTCTTCCAAATACCATCCTGCGATTGAACAAGAAAAAAGCGAGCGAGGCTTCAAACCGATCAATGAAGTGCATTTGAAGCTTATCGAAGAAAGTTTGAAGAAATTAGTCCGCAAATATATGCCGGAAGATATCGGGGTGATAGTTCCATTTCGGAGTAGTGTGTACCAGGTTCGGAGTCATCTGAGGGAACAAGGCTATCGCAATGTAGAAGTGGGAACCATTCATACTTTCCAGGGCCGTGAAAAAAAAGTGATTATTTTCGATACCGTAATGAGCGGGGAATTTCAGTATGGCCAGGTTCGTCATTATTCTGTTCGTCCGTTCGACGAAACCAAAAATGGATTGAGTGTACCCCGGTTATTGAACGTGGCGTTTTCCCGGAGCAAAGAGCTGTTAATCGTTATTGCTGATATGAGCCACGTTCAACGGGTATATGGGAAGAAATTTTTGGGGAAGCTGTTAAATTCGCTAAAAGATATTTCGCTGTAAAAGGTGAAAATAATCTTGATATGGATGGTTAAACCGTCTTATATTTAAAACCGCTCTGGAAACAGGGTACATATTGAATGCGAGAATAGCTCAGTTGGTAGAGCACAACCTTGCCAAGGTTGGGGTCGCGAGTTCGAGTCTCGTTTCTCGCTCATTTTAAAGCCTCTTTAACAAAAAATTAGAGAGGCTTTTTGTTTATGCATTTTATTTGCTAATCCTTTATCTGACCTGTAAGCATTGTCTGCTCATTATTAAGTACTCACCTGATAGTTATCCCGGCACCTGGGTCGGTTCAATAGCTTCAAACATTCTCACATCTTTGTCTCTGTAAGAGTTCATGTTGAATAAAATGGTATGCAACAGATTCAGGGCATTCAGGATGTAAGGGCCTTTGTTAAGCATCACGCAATCGGCTTTAAGGCTGCTTGCCGCATCGGTTAACTCCGACCGGGATGGGACTCCATTTTTAGCAAGATTTTCGAGAACCTGAGTAGCCCACACAGTAGGTACATAGGCGGAATTGCATAACCGAAGTAATTCGTTTTGGATTCTCGGCATATTTTCCCACCCTGTTTCAATAGCTAAGTCACCTCGTGCTATCATAACTCCCGTAGGATATCTTTGCATACCAGCCAGGAGGATTTCAATAATGTTTTCGTAGGCTCTTTGATTCTCAATTTTAAGTACAACACCTAAATCTTTTGAGGCTCCAAGTTTTTCAAGCTCACCAAACAACTCAATAACATCACTCGCTGAATTAATGAAAGAGACATTTACAGCATCAGCGTTTTGAACAACAAACCGTAAATCCTCTTTGTCTTTTGAAGTTAAACCGCTCAGGTTAAGTTCAGTATCCGGCAGGTTAATTCCTTTATCAGCTTTTAGTTTTGTGCCCGTAACTTTTGCCTGTAGAATTTTAATCAGCATCTCAGACCCGGTAACTTCTTTTACTACTCCCTCAATTTTACCATCATCAAATACAATTCTTTCTCCCTGTTTAACCGAATCAAAAATTTCGCTTGCTGTACATGAGATCATTGCGCAGGAAGTAACAGTACCTGATTCATCGATCCTGGCAGGTTTAGCTTCAATCTCATTTTTAAGGATTTTAAGGT
>JAKSCW010000344.1 GCA_022360375.1 Balneolales bacterium | reverse complement strand
AATGCCTCGTTACAAATGCGTGCAGCTGCTCCTGCCCTTTTCGGAGCAAGTGAAGTTAGCGGGCGCTTACCTATCGATATACCGGGAATTTATTCAATAGGTGAAGGCATGGATTTTGAACAAACCACACTTAGATACGGCGTGCCCGAGGATGTAGGACTTCGCTCGCGGGAAGTATATAAAATCGATGACATTCTTACCCAGGCAGTTCTGGATTCAGTATTCCCGGGAGCAGTTGTGGCTATTGTTAAAGATGGTGTTATGGTGTATCGCCACGAAGAAGGATACCACACTTACGACAAAATCAGGCAGGTTCGGGATTCTGATGTTTACGACTTGGCGTCTATTACAAAAGTTGTTTCTACTACAGCGGCTGCAATGAAGCTAATAGATGAGAATTACTTAAACCTGGAAGATGAAGTATGGAGGTACATTCCTGAATTCCGCACCGAAGAGAAAGAAAGCATTACAATCCGGCACTTATTGCTCCATGAATCAGGTTTACCTGCATTCAGGGTTTATGTTGATGAGTTACAGGATCGGCGAAATATATTGAAAGCCATAAAGAATGAACCTTTGATAAACCCGGTTGGGGAAAAATATGTGTACAGCGACCTGGGTATGATTCTGCTTGCAGAGATCGTAACCGAAATTTCCGGTCGCAGTATTGATGCCTACATGCGCAGGGAATTCTACTACCCTATGGGAATGTATGGGGCCTATTTTAATCCAAAGAATGTAAGCCGTTGGTACACCAATAGAATTCCACCCACTGAAATAGATACGGTGTACCGGAACCGGTTAATTAAATCGGAGGTGAACGACGAACGAGCTTGGTATATGGATGGCATTGCCGGCCATGCTGGACTTTTTGCCACCGCCGATGATCTGGCAAAATTTGCCACTATGATCCTGAATGGGGGTGTTTACAACGGGGAAAGATATTTATCTGAGCAGGTTATTCGGCAATTTACTACTCAGCAATCCGAAATAAGTGGCCGGGGGCTTGGCTTTGACCGAAAAAGCCCAAACGGTTTCACAACGGCAGGTCAGCTTGCAGGTAATGATACCTTTGGTCATCTTGGTTTTACTGGTACCAGTATGTGGATTGACCGGGAAAAGAACATGACCATAATTTTATTAACGAACCGAACCTATCCCCACCGTTCTTACGGTAAGGATATAAGCAGAATCAGGGCAGCTGTTGCTGACGCAGCTTTTTCGGCAATTATCAGCAGCCAATGATTTGGGAGACATTAAATAAACGGGCTTATGTTCCCTACTCACAGAAGCCCGGCAGTTGTGTGGTTCGGGGTAACAAAGGGGGATTATATGCAGGTGTGCGAATCGAAAGCATCTCATTCCCACTCTCTATTCCTGCAGTGCAGGCTGCTTGCTGTATTTGCCTTAGCGAAGGAGAAACACCAACCACAATCTATGTACAGGATAAAAACATAGAACAACTTTCTTTTTGGGTTGAAGAATATAGCTGTTCAATAAGTTTGGATATTGATTTTAAACTCCCTGAACTTTCTAACCTGAAAAAAGAACTACCGTCTTCAGAAATAACGGTTTTAAAAGAAATTTTAAATAACTCAGTAACTCCTAATTCCGATTTTCCGGTTTCAGCGATTCTATACGTGCAGGGCGGGTGTTTTGAAGGAGTAAATGTTGAGGTTTCGGGTTGGACCATGGGACTATGTGCCGAACGGGTAGCATTGGCAAAAGCTGTAGCAACAGGGACCTTTGATTTTCTGGATATTGCTATTCATACCCGCAAAGGTGAATTCAGCAGCCCCTGTGGCGGATGCAGGCAAGTATTGCACGAACACCTCCCCTTACAGAAAGTAAAACTTCATCATGCAGATGGAACATTCTCTCAACATTTTGTCCTGGATTTGCTTCCATTCAGCTTTGCAGGCACTTCTTTGAAACAATCAAAAAGCTAAGCGGACACCGAATTTTATCCTCCAATTAGAGACCGACGAAGAAAATCAAGTGAAAAATTCGCTTTAATTTAAAAAAAACTTCGATTTTAGACCTAAAAATGCACTTTTTAATTTGACTCATAGGGCTACAATCTCTAGCTTCACGCAGTTTCTAACGAAGAAATCTACATAAACACAAACATAACGGAGTTATATAATGAGTAGAGTAAGTGAATTACAAGGATTAGTTGATAGCGTATCCGCTGAAATGGAAAAATTCTACGATAAAGGAAACAAAGCAGCTGGTACTCGTGCAAGAAAGGGCTTACAAGACTTAAAGAAATTAGCACAAGACATCCGTCTTGAGATTCAAGCAAAAAAGAACGAAGGCTAATCCTTACTTATCTTATTATTTTCTTGAAAGCCTCGACCGTAATCGGGGCTTTTTCATTCTACACAATCAGACCTTCTTCGGGTGTCTACTATATAGATTATTTTCCATTCTCCATCTAGTTTTGCCAACTGGAAGGAATTGACCCCGCAATGAGAAAACTGCTCACCAAGATAAAACTGGTAGGGAGTCCACGCAGTAGCCAAACCAGCATCTATTTTGATTTCATAGGAGCCAATTTTTTCGTCCCATACCTGATCATGCGGAGTACCAACAGCATTCAGAAACCCTTTAAGTGAACCCGTGCTTTTTACCACGTTTCCCTCCGGGTTCATTTGTATAGTTTCCATAACAGCTCCGCGATTAAAACTCATCGCAACTTTTGCGCTATCTCCTTCTCTCATCCCATCAAACAGATTCTCGATGACTTTTTGAACGGCTTGCTTTTCCGCTTCCTGGGCTGCTACATGAAGGGGTAGCACACTAAAGAACAATATCAGGGTAAATAGTAGTCTCATAATCTTAGCATTTGTGTTCTCAGAATATATTGGTCTGATTAAAAAGATTTTCTTCATTTTTCAAGCCAGTAGTTTAACAGTGTGATTTGGGATTCAGTCGGATCCGGGATTTCGTTTAATCTCTTCAGGTTCCTGGTTGGAACCCCCACAACACCCGAAACCGGGATTATCTCTTCGCCTCTTTGTATAATCATTTCAATGGGTGTTTCCGGGCCCCAGGTAAATGAAAGCGGGATAAGCGGGGATGCATTGATATTCTCAATAGTATACCGCTGCCTGTTAATGGATTTTATGATATCACCAGGTTTAACCCCTAAGGAGTCTAATGAACTGTGCAAATCCATTTCTCTGAAGAAAAGCTCCCCGGTTCCCGGGTCGGCATCAATAAAAGGTTCCTGTGCATTCGCCAAATCGCTTTGAACAAAGAAAAAACCGGTTGTGTCCACAGCATCTTCAAGCCGAAGCCCCACTTTGTTGAAAAAGCGTTCATAATCAATAGGGGTAGTTCCCACTACATGTGTTTGAAGAAACTCACCTACTGACGGGTATGTCATTTCTGTTATCTCATCGATAAGATTGTCGTCCGTAAAAGGCTGCTCTATTCCATACTTTACGGAAAGCTCTTTCATCAGGCTAAGCATGCTTCGCTGTCCGTCGCTTTCCTCACGCATTAAAATATCGATACACATTCCAATTAAGGCACCTTTCATATACACATTCAGATAATTGGAAGCATACGGCTCTTCCAAAACAAACTCGCTCATTCTGGTAAAGCTCATTGAATCATCCAGGGTGTACGAGGTATTGAGCTTCTCCTCCAGTTTCGAATAAAAAGCTGACCGGTCCTGCAACCCCTCATATACCTGGAAATGACTGGCAAAGTATTCTGTAACTCCCTCGTACATCCACAAATGTTT
>JAKSCW010000053.1 GCA_022360375.1 Balneolales bacterium | reverse complement strand
GGATATTCCTGTACAAGGCTCTGAACGGTTTGAGATAAAGGCAAATGCCGAGTCTGGCAGTCAGAACGTAAGTATCAGGCTAAATGACCAGTTTGGCTATTTACCAGCAAGCACGGAAGTTATTAGCCAACTGGTATCTACACCCGAAAAGGTTCAAATGCACGAGCAACAACCTGAAATACAAGAACCGGTTCCTCAGGAAGCAATTGCAGAACGGGCAGAAGCTGCCAGTGCGGATGCAGAACTTTTTATTAATGTGCAGATGCAAGGTGAGTTAGAGGAAATCACGGTAACCTCCGATCGTATAGGTGTATCAGAAGTGGGGGTACAGGAAGATTTTGCAACTCAAATTGGGAGAAATGTATCGGGAATGGGTACACACTTTGATTTCGATGAACAAAAGGAATTAGAAAATTACAGCATACAGGATGTTTTAACCAGAATACCCGGAGTTACCCTTATACGAACACCTCTTGGCGGGTTAACTTTTGAAATAAATACCAATACCATATCAATTAATGCCGACGATCCTCCACCAATTATAATGCTGAATGGAGTTCAAACAGAAATAAATACCATACTAAGTCTTATTCCTGAAGAAATAAAAAGCATCTCTGTTTTGAGGAGCGCGGTTGATCTGGCCATTTTTGGAGCAGAAGGTTCAGGAGGGGCATTAATTGTCACAACCCGGGATGGAACTCACTCTGTAGAATCAAAAGGGTATTTAAACGGAATACTATTAGGATATCAACTTCCCGCAACATTCTATTCTCCAAGATATGGAGTAGACGTTCCGACAGATCTTGAAAAAAGGGATAACAGGATTACTTTGCATTGGGAGCCTGAGTTTAGAGTATCCGCAAGAGGAGTGGAACTACCATTTTGGGGGAATGATGTTCCAGGCACGTACCGGTTGGTCTTAGAGGGAATCACTGAAACAGGAACACCTTTTTTCCATACGGACACTTTTGAACTTATCGAGCAATGATATATCGTGATTTGGATAGCATATAATGACCCCCCCATTCCTCAAATGGGGATCCATTATATGCGGTTATTGTATGTAATCTAAAAAGCTTCATACAATTTATGAGAATTATTGTCTTCAAGTTGAAGATCAAAATCCCGGGATGGGTGCTGAGTTGGTGTATGTATTGGTTTCTGGTGCCCCAGGATAGCTTCGCTATTGTTGTCTGCTTCTTGTGTTTTGAGCAAAAGATGGCGTCCGATAGCACCTCCAATTACTTTGGTGCTTAGATCACTAATATGGCGTACAAGGTCGGCAACCTGAGTCTGGAGCCCTTGAGCAGATGCCTCCGATTCCTCTGAAATATGTGCAGTTTGTTGTGTTTTGCCATTCAGGTGCCCAACAGCTCCAATTACATCCTCAATCCCCTTGGTTTGTTGGCGGGAAGCCTCAGCAATTCCGGCAATTGTTTGATCTACATTCCTGGCTTGTTCAAGAATTTCATCGAATACTTTTCGAATAGATTCATTTATCTGAACTCCCCGGTTACTGTTAGAAATTGAAGTCTCAATTTCAGCGGATGTTTCTCTGGCCGCTTCAGCCGAACGTTGTGCAAGATTTCTTACTTCTTCGGCTACCACAGCAAATCCTTTTCCTGCTTCACCTGCCCTGGCGGCTTCTACGGCTGCATTTAAGGCTAACAAATTTGTTTGGAAAGCAATGTCATCAATAGTTTTAATAATTTTGGAAATACTATCACTTGAGGTTTGAATGTCTTCCATTGCGGCATTTAACTGGGCTATTTCATTTGCTCCATGTTCTGCGGCTGTTCGCATTTTATTAGCCGCTTGTTTTGCCTCTTCAGCATTCTCACTATTAGATTTTGCAGAAGCAGTCATTTCTTCAAAAGCGGTACTGGTTTCATCTAACGCCCCGGATTGTTCGATAGCCGAATCCGATAAAGTATGACTGGATTTAGCCATAAGGATGGCGGCACTGTTTGTTTGAACAGAGTTCTCAACCAATCCTTTTGTAACGGATACAAGAGGTTTCAGTATAAGGCGGATGCTAACCAACACTGCTGAAATCAATATTAAGGTAGCAACAAAGCTCAGTACAAGTTCGAAGATTAGCATATACCTGCTTTGATTAAGCAATTGTTGTCCTACATCTAAAATATAATTCCCAATTTCGGCATCCATTTCACCATAGAGTCCAATTTTTGCAGTAATTGCTGCAAACCAGGCTTCTGCATCTTCTCCATAGTTTCCAGCAAATTTCCTGGCTTCGAAACTTTCTTTAAATCGTTGTACTTCTGCTACTCTTTCGTCATTTAGCCTTGAGTTAAAAAACTGAAATGCTTCGGGGTCAGCCAGAAGTTGGAATTCGTGAATAAGAAACTCTGTGTCTTCCTGTAGAAATACGTACCTGCCAAAGGAATCAGCATCTATTGTATCAGCCAGGAAAGTTCCATATAAAATGGCCCTCTCTTGCCCAAGCACATCTTTCATGTCCAAAAAGAAATAATACCCTAATAGATTGTTAGATATCGTTTGATCTGGGGCATTTTTCGCGGTGTAGTTTAAAAAATCTAATCCATTATAGATGTAGTCAGTGTAGTTTTCAAGGTATTGTACTCCTGTTTTACTTTGTTCATCTACAGAATTTCGTAACTGAGACAGGATGGTTTTATCTGAAATGATCTTTTCCAGTTTAGAATTTGTATAAGGGTTCGATGAATTTAATTCACCACTTCGAAATCGGTTTTGAAGATCCTCAAATACACGGTCGGTTGCAGTTCGTTGTTCCTGGAGTTTAGAATAAACCTCATCAGTTTTACTAGCGGTATATCCTACAGATCGTCCTCTTTCTTTTTGTAATTCCGTAACCAGTGGCCGTAGTTGGAGGGCAACCTGGATATCATTATTCATGTCTTTGATTTGACTGATTTCTGTCCCCAGGTGTGCTATATCAATTACAATCAATACCAAAAAACCTAACAAAGGCACTGAACCGAGTGTCCATAATTTCTTTCTCAATGAAATTCGCTTAAGCATATATCCCCCAGGAGTTTACTTATTTATTAAGAGTTGATTTTATTATGGTTATCGGTATTTGCTAAATAAAGCTTAACAAAAAAACCCGCTGCAAAAGCGGGTTTATGAGGAGTAGCAAGAAAAAAAGAGACTTAAAACGCCTGGTACAATTTGTGTTCTGCTTCAGTATTCAATTCTTCCTCTTGATTAGAGGGAGCAGGGGTGTGAATGACTTTATGTGCTTTAATCACATTTTCACTATTGTTATCCGCCGCATGGATGGCCTGAAATAATTCCCGCCCCAGTTTTCCACCTACAACATCGTTGCTAAGCATATTTAGTGAGTTAACGAGGCTTCGTACTTCATCAGTAAGTTCATGGGCTGATGTAGCGGTTTCTTCCGCTATGGCTGCATTCTTTTGGGTTTTAGAATCCAAATACTCAACGGTTTTCTTAACATCTTCAATGCCTTTGGTTTGTTCATAAGAACTGGCGGCTATTCCGGCAATGGTCTGGTCAACATTTCGGGCCTGGGTAAGAATCTCATCAAACACTTCTTTGATTTCTGAGTTTAAGGAAACTCCCCGATTACTATTTGCAATAGAAGTCTCAATCTCTTCTGCAGTTTTACGGGCAGCCTGAGCAGAGCGTTGTGCAAGGCTGCGGACTTCTTCAGCAACTACGGCAAATCCTTTCCCGGCCTCTCCAGCCCGTGCTGCTTCAACAGCAGCGTTTAGTGCAAGAAGATTGGTTTGAAAGGCAATATCATCAATCGTCTTAATGATACTTGAGATACTATCACTGGAGGTTTTAATATCTTCCATCGCTACATTTAGTTGCGATATCTTTGTTGCCCCCTGTTCAGCCGCTTCGCGCATCGAATTTGCGGAATCTTTTGCATGTTCCGCGTTTTCACTATTTGAATTTGCGGTCGCAAACATTTCTTCAAATGTTGCACTGGTTTCCTCCAGGGCAGCCGATTGTTGGCTGGTGGATTGAGCCAGGTCTTCGCTGGTCTTATTTAGTGATCTGGCACTTATGTTTGTATTCACCGAATTGGTTACAAGGCTTTTGGAAATACCTACTAACCCCGAAAGCGTTGATTCAATAACTGAATATGTAAGAGCTATCATTACAGAAACCGCCAAAAGACTAAGCACTAGTTCCAGCCAAATCAATCGGGTATCCACCTGAAGCGCGTTTTGGGTAATTGTTCTGATATAGCTTGCAATCTCTGCATCGATTTCCCCATAAAAGCCAATTTTTGCAGTAATAGTACTAAACCATTCTTCCGGGTTAACTCCATAGTTTCCTTCTAATGTTTTGTCATCAAAAATGGCGGTAATCTCATCTGCTTTTCTAACTACAGGGTTGTCAACCTTAGATTTATAGTATTCTACAATCTCCCGATCAGCTAATTGTTCGAACTCATGTTCCAAAAAACTTATATCGTCTTTCAAGAAGGCATATCGCCCATACAATCGAATGGAGATCTCATTCTTTAAAAAAGCACTGTAAAGAATGGCCCGTTCCTGCCCCAAAGCATCTTTCATATCCAAAAAGAAATAATAGGCCAATAAATTTGAAGCTGTATGGTGATCGGCAGCATTTTTTGCAATGGTGTTAAAAATGTCCAGGCCTTTAAGGATATGATTGTTGTAAACAACCAGATAATCAATCTCTTCCAGCTTCTGGGCGTCTACAGAGTTTCGCAAATCAGTTAAGGTTTTAGTGTCCAGTATGAAATCCTCAAATTGACGGGTGATCTCGGGATGTTGGGATTTCAGCAGTTGGTTTTCGTAGTCTGAAACAATATTGGCTATTGCATCATCGGTTTTTAATCGTTGCTCAACAAGTTTTTGGTACACTTCCGAATCCTGGGTTGCAGTATAACCTACTGACCTTCCCCGTTCTTTTTGCAATTCAGAAATTACGCTTCGGATTTGAAGTGCAATTTCAACGTTTTCGCTCATAGCAGATAGAGAGCTCTTATGAGAATATAATTTCGAAATATCTATTACAGTCAGGACCAGGAAACCCGCTAAAGGAATACACCCCAATAACCATAATTTTTTGCGTAGTGATAGATTTTTAAACATTGCCTTTAATTTAAATCATATAGTGATGTTTGATTTATCGGGCGGGTATAGTTTCTTTAAAAGAACGCAGGTTGAACAGAAATGGAATGTATAAGTGTATGTTAAACAAAAAAAAGCCCTCAAAAGGGTATCTCCTGAGGGCAAAAGAAAGATTAAAAAGTTTTAATAAAACTATTGATCTGTGTTCTCCTGGAGGTCAATAATAATATCTCCGTTAGTACTTACGTCAACCACTTCATACCCAAGGGCTTTAAGGTTTTCCTTATGAGAAGCGGCATCCCCAACCACAAGAATAATCATGTTTTCAAGGTCCAGGTGCTTTTGAGCAAGCGCATTGATTTCTTCTTTGGTAATAGTTCGGATGATTTCTGATTGTTCATCCACATAATCTTTATCCAAATCATACCTGATAATTGTACCAAGAAAACCGGCTTTCTGAAACGGAGTTTCGTAGTTGCGGGCATCCCGCTGGCCGATGGAATTTCTCATGAATTCCAGTTCTTCTTCGGTGATACCATTTTCTTTGAAATTTTTGATTTCAGTAAGAAACTCAACCACAGCACTATCCGTTGCCTCTCCTTTCACTCCTGCTAGTGCCTGAAAAGCTCCCGGTTGGTCAGAACCACTAAAATAGGAGCCAGCTCCGTAGGTCCAGCCTTTATCTTCCCGAAGATTCAGGTTAATGCGGCTGTTGAAAGCTCCACCAAGGTTGTAATTCATCAAATATGCTTTGTAGAATTCACCCGTAGCATCGTAAGGCAGATCAGTCATATATCCCAAACGCAGTTCAGACTGTGGGGCAGCAGTTTTATCTACTAAATAAATTTTGGTGTAATCGCCAGGTTTCGGTTCAGGTAAATCTGGTAAACTGGCTCCGGTAGATTCCCAGGAGTCAAGGAAGCTAAGTTTAGGTAGTATTTCTTGCTTACTTATTTGTCCTACAACAATTACCTCAGTTAAATCCGGTGTATAGTACGATTTGTAAAACTCGCGAACATCATCAGGAGTGATACGGTCTACCGTTTCTTCGATACCGGCGCCCGGAAGAGAAAAGATATGTTCATCCCCATAAAGAAGACGATCAAAAACACCACTGGCAATAGAAGAAGGGTTTTGGTACGTGCTCTTGATTCCTTCGATTTGCTGTTGCTTTATTCTGTTGAAATCTTCCTCTGCAAAAGCAGGGCGGTACAGCATTTCTTCGGCAAGTTCCAGGGTGCGATCAATATTCTTCTTCAGCGTACTGATATTCATCGTAGTGCTGTTATCAGTGGTGCTGAAAAAGATGCTGCTGGCAATCAGCCGGAGTTCTTCAGCAATTTCTTCGGAAGAGTAGTTTTCTGTGGCCTGAGACATTAGAGCAGCGGTCAGGGAAGCGAG